>JAIWNU010000007.1 GCA_020216655.1 Treponema sp.
AGCTACCTTCCTGATGACCGGAGGAGGGCCAGCCTATGCGACCACCACCATGGGTATCCAGCTTTACAATAAAATGGACGCCTTCCGGTATGGCGAAGCGAGCGCTATTGGTGCAATTTTAATACTTCTTGGCACAGTGCTTATAGTGGCCATCCGGGCGCTTCTTTCTAAAAATGATCCCATGTCGGAGGCTGCTCAATGAAGGCCTTGCAAACACATCACAGTTCTGAAGAACACAGCATCAGAAACTCTCCGGTTCTTAAAATGCTCGGTACTGCCCTCGGCAAGGCCGGCGTTATCCTTGTTCTGGGTTTTTTCTTTCTTATCGCAGCCTTTCCGCTCATTTGGCTTTTTATCTCTTCTCTTAAAACAAACCTGGAACTCCAGATTTCGCCCTTCACTCTGCCAAAGGTTCCGCAATGGGGCAACTACGGCAACGCCCTTACAATGGCAAACCTGCCGGCCCTGTTCCTCCACTCAATCTATGTAGCCTTTGGGGCGGTGTTCCTGAACCTTTTTGTGACGAGTCTTGCGGGCTTTGTGCTTTCCCGGGAACAATTCCGGGGGAGGGATGCGATCCATACCGTACTTACCGCAGGAGTTTTGGTTCCCATCATTTCTTTTATGGTGCCCTATTTCACCCTCATTACCAAAGCACGGCTCTACGACAACCTCCTAGCCCTCATCATCGTGTATAGTTCCATCAATATACCCGTATCCATGTTCCTGGTAACCGCCTTTATGCGTTCCATCCCCAAGGAAATGGAAGAAGCGGCGGTGATCGATGGCTGCTCCTTTTTGCAGCGTTATACCAAGATTGTACTGCCCCTTGCCCAGACGGGCCTTGTGACCGCCGGAACCTTCTGTTTTATCTATGCCTGGAACGAGTTTATTATGGCCCTGCTCCTCACCAGTTCATCCTCAAGCCGGACATTGCAGCTGGGTATCCGCTTTTTTACCAGCCAATTTGTGACGGATTATACCTCCATGTATGCCGCTATTATGATATCGATTATTCCGAGCATCGCCCTTTATACGATGCTCCACAACCGTATTATTTCTGGACTGACTGCCGGAGCGGTCAAAGGATAGTAGTACCATGAAACAACATATTACTCTCGGTGTGGTCTGCCTCGCGCGGAAGACCTATGACTGGAAAGCTGCCGGTGAGATCTGGAAACAGCTCCGGCAGGAACTTGCAAGCCTAGAAGCAGTGACACTGGTAGCACCTGAAGACCTAGTTATAGAAGTAGAAGAAGCCGAGGCGGCTGCTTCGCTTTTAGCGGAAAAACGGGTTGATGCGGTGGCAATCATTTCCGGAACCTTTCATTTGGGGCATTTGGCGCTTTTAATCGCTAAAGAGGTGAAAAAGCCCATACTGCTCTGGGCCCTGCCGGAACTCCCCTACGACGGTGGAAAAATCAGGCTCAATTCGGTCTGCGGTGCGAACCTCAATGCTTCAAACTTATACAAGGGCGGCATCCGGAATTACCGGGTCGTGGTCCGGCCCGATATAGACCAGGACTGGCTCGATGCTATCCGGGTTCGCGTTGCCCTTTCGACCGCCCGGGTAGGCATCATCGGTTACCGGGCCCACGGCTTCTTTAACCTGAGCACCGCAGACTTAGCTCTCTATAACCAGCTGGGAGTGCTGGTCGATCATTTTGAATTGGATGAGGTGTTTAGTTATCCGGTGCCGGACGATGAAGTCGCCCGGCGAAAGTCGCAGCTTAAGGGTGTTTTTGATGTATCAGGCATCAGCGAGGCCCAGCTTGATAAGGTGGCGGCCCTGTCAGCAAAACTCGATGCGTTTCTCACTGCAAAGCGGCTTACGGCCCTGGCTATACGGTGCTGGCCTGAATTTGCCGCAACTTACGGCATTAGTCCCTGTGCGGCCATGAGCCTCCTCCAGTCAGAGGACCGTATTCTTGCCTGCGAAGGGGATGTGGAGGGGGCCCTTTCCATGCTGGCCCACCGGGCGGTGGGGGCCGAGACGCCCTTCCTCTTTGATTTTTCCCAGATAGACCTGGAACAGAATTTTGCCCTCTTTTGGCACTGCGGTGTTGCCCCCTGCAACCTGTGGGATGGTCGCTGTGTCCGCTCACTGGATACCTATTTTGCAGGCGGCAAGGGGGTTACCGCCGACTTTGTGCTCAAAAGCGGGGACCTTTCCATCCTAAGGCTCGATTCATGCGATGGCAAGTTCCGTATGCTTCTGGATACCGCCCGGGCAGTCCCCATGGATAAGCTCCTTAAAGGAACCTACATGAAGGCTGTTTTTGACCGCAACGTGGCAGATGTGCTTGCTACGGTGGTGAACAACGGCATCGCCCACCATGCATCGGTGGTATACGGCACCTTTGTGAAACCCTTTGAAATTTTAGCCCATATCGAAGGCTGGGAAATAGTGCGATAAATTTACGATTTGCACCAACCGGCGCTCATCTTTTACGTATATACTAGTGTATGAAAAACGTGTTAGATGGAGCGCCTATTCAAACACCTGAAACGGTCTGGACCCGCTATTATGGCCGCATTTGTGTGTATCTTCGGTCCTTTGCTGCCTTAAGCTATGAAGACCGGGAAGAAATCGCCGCAGATACATTGTACAAGGTCTGGCAGAATAGGGCCAAGGTTTTGGACGGCCAGGACTGCAGGGCCTGGGTTTTTACCATTGCCCGCCGTACCGCCATCGATAGGCTGCGCAAAAGCTCATCCCATGATTTTCAAAAGGATGGGGCCTTATCTGCAGAATTGGATATGGTGCCGGATCTCAAAAATGTTAAGCCCGAACATCAACTTATCAAAAATGAAGAACTAGAATTTATTCAGACCTTTCTTAAAGACTTATCTGACCCCGATCGGGAATTGGCCTACTTGTTTTATTACGAAGAGCTGCTGATAGAAGAACTGGCCCGTATTTTCAGCGTCCCAAAGGGTACGATTAAATGGCGGCTCCATGCTATTCGCAAAAAGCTTGCGCGGAGGTGGCAAGATGAATTCGGCGTATAAAAATAAAGCGGAAGAGGCGCTTAAGGCCTATTTCCGTCAGGCTGTACAGGATGCATCTCAAAGGGCTCCACAGCATATGTCTTTAGAAAATAATTCCATACACAAGGAGGTGAAAGATCAAGGAAAGAAATCAACGGCAATTTTCGAAGGGGCACTACAGGCCCTTTTTGCACTAGCCGCCTCGCTTCTCATTGTATACTGGGCCGGCAATACTTCCTCGGGAGCCCTTGCCCTACAATTACGGGATGAAGGAGAGTTCCAGAGGGTCCATGAAATGTTTTCTGAATTATCACAGGAGCTGGATCATGGATTGACGTTCATCATAGAAAACAACAGATCTCAGCGGCGGATAGAAAGGAGACCTTGAAAGCTGCGATAAGGCGCAGCGGTTACGCGCGACTGCATGTGGCTGCACAATCGCGTACAGCCACGCGCAATTGCAAAGCCAATTTCAAAACGCGAAGCTCAAAACGCGAAGCGTAGTGACCGACTTTTGAAATTGACTCAATTTTTATTTTTTAGGAGCGGAGTATGAATAGAATTCGGTATCTGGTTGGTTTAATCGTATTTTTTGCGATCCTATCCTTCTGCGTATGGGGGAGCGGCGGTAACCTCTGGATCTTTTTGGATGTGCTTTCATTCATCATTGTCGGTATGGGAACCTTGGCGTTGCTGCGAACCGGATGGACCTTCCGCGAAATGGGCAAGGCCTTTGCTCTCGCCTTTGCTGACAAGGCCGAAACAGATGAGTTGGCCTGGGCTGACGCGTTTTTTACCGCCATGGGCCGGTATTTTACCATGTCAGGACTCGGCGGATTCTTTTTGGGCATCATTATCATGCTTAAATACCTGGCAGATAAATCCATGATTGGGCCGAACCTGGCGGTGGCCCTCCTTTCGGTACTGTATGCTCTCTTATTTCAGCTCATCATCGCAATTCCCATGAGAGCGTTGCTGCAGAAAAAAATGAGTGCCTCTAGAGCGAGTTGATGAATTATAGCGGGCAGTTGGCCAATCTGTGATTGGTTGTGACTGCCTGCGGCTGCGAGTGGCTGCGTACAGCCGCGCACAGCCGGGCGCATCCTTGCGCAACCGCGTAGCTACGCGCAACCGACTATCCTGTTATTTTTTTGAGTTTCATCCCTTCCATCTCGGTGCATGAAAAATCTTGGCCGAGCCGGTTTGCCTCCAGGGCCTTCCGCATAAGGGCAAAGGTTTGGGGGGTTATCGGGTAGCGAATGGCCAGTATGGTTCCAAGGCCGACAAAGACAAGGGGACCGAACACAAAAATGAGCCGAATCCCCCCAATAGCGGCTGGTGACTGCTGTGCTGCGCCAGCGCTGTAGCCGATTCCCTGCAGCAAAAGCCCAAAGGCCCACAGCGTAAAGGCCTGGACCAGTTTGCGGCACAGGGTAAACACGCCGGCCACACTGCCTGCCCGTTCGATGTGGTTAGTAAGTTCATCCGCATCGGAAGACTCTGGCAGCATAGCCCAGGGCATGGCTACCACCGGAGACAGCCCCAAGCCGAGTATGGCTGAGGCGATAACTAGCAGTATGGCAGGACTTTCGGGTTTTAAGGTAATTAAGAACAGGGCTACGAGAAATACGATTCCCGCTCCGACAGCGTAGGACCTTCCCTTGCCGATCCGGTTTGCCAGCATAATATGGAGCGGCAGGGAAATGAGCTGGGCAATCAGCATGGACCCAAGACAAAGGGTATAGATGCTGCCCCGGCCGATGTAGTAGGTAACAAAGTAGACAAAGGAAGCGGAAAGTATATCCAGTGCAGTGTACCCCAAGAGATACATGCCGATATGGAGCCTGAATGAGCGGCAGGCAAGGAGACTTTTGAGATCCTTAAAGGACTGGAGGAGTCCCGCAGAGTTTTGCTCCCCATTACCCGTCTTTCCCCCTGGTGCATCGGGCACAGGTTCTTCCCAGGTCCCCAGGAACACAACAATCCAGGGGAGGGCGTAGAGTATACCAAAAATAAGGCCTACTAAAAAAAAGCCCTGGGATGGATTATTCCGATACAGGTTTTTCACTAAAAAGCCTGGTATGGTCCCGGCAATCAGGGCCGAAAGCTGGGAAAAGAGCATCCGCGCGCCGGAAAGCCGGGCCCGTTCCTTGTAGTCGCCGCTCATTTCCGCCGGCAGCGAAGAATAGGGCACCATTACGATCGTATAGACGGTACAGAATACAATGTAGCTCGCCAGGTAATATAAAAAAGTTGTTATTTGGCTCGGAAACCGAAGGTTTATCCAAAGCATCCAAAAGCTGACAAAGACCGGAACTATGCCGACGAGAAAATAAACTCGGCGCCTTCCAAAACGGCTCTTCGTTCGGTCCGATAAAAGCCCCATGAGCGGGTCCGATACGGCGTCCCACGCCTTGCCGACAAAAACCGCCAGGCCCGCGAGAAACGGCGAAAGACCTACCACATCGGTGAGGAAATAAATAAAAAGGGTTGATATAATTAAAAATGAGCCCCCGCCGTACAGGTCCCCCAACCCATAGGATATCAGAGCCCCTGGGCCAATTCGCCTTTTTTGTTCCTCCATGTTTATTCCTCCTTTTTTACGGCTTTATTTAAGACTTCATTGATACAGAACCTTTATGTTCTTCCCCTGAATGCCCGGATAGGCCCCCTTTTGTATGAGGACCGTCCGCTCCGGGTGGGCCAAAAGCCACTTGTTTTTCATGAAGAGAAAGCGGTCTTCGGCACCGAGCCCGCGCCGTGCCATGGTTTCTTCAGACAAGGGGGTATTGGTTCCCCGGGGCAGGATGATGAGGGTCTTAAAACCCGAGTCAGAGAGCCGGCAGGGAGAAAAGTGGAGTGTCCGGGGATACAGTTCAATACAGTCACCCGCTTTAAGGTAGAGGGCCTGTACATTTTCTGCATCGTACATCCACTGTTCATCAATATCTTCCCACTTCCCCAGGAGCAGCACCTGATCGGTCAAGGCTATGAGGATCTCAGGGGACTTATGGTACTCAAGGCCGTTCAAGGTCATGTTGGGACCTGCCACATAACCAACCTGAACATCCATGCCGCCGAACACCAGGTTATACAATTCCTTCCCGGGCAGGGCTTCCAATTCTGGCACCGAGGCAATGTACCGGTTTTCTGTAAGATCCGAGGGAATAAGCGGAGGAGCCTCAGAAAGCAGCATATTGATGAACCGGTGCCGGTGTTGTGTGCCGTATACTCCAAAGGCTCGCTCTTCCACAGTGATGATACTGAGCTCAGGGTTCAGGGCCTGTAGGTCTTCTTTGTTCATAGTGGTCTATCCTTGTTACTGTGTTTTCTGTACCGTGATGGCATAGTCAGCGCTGGTGGGGCGGCTTTCGTAATAGGAAGCGCAGTTTTTTGCCGCATCCACGAAAAGACCTTCCCAGGGGGAGCCGGCGCGGCAGAAAACCGGCGGCTCGCCAAGATAGGCCCTGACGGTGCATTCTGTTCCGGATGGGGCGGGGCTTTCATAGACCGCGCCGCTCCACAGGTGCCGCCAGATGCCCGGCGGCAGGTGGAGATGCCGTTCATTACAGAGCGATTCCAGCACCGGGGCCACCAGGAGATCGGGGCCCAGAAGGTACTGGTCCTTAATATGGTAGGCCGCGGGGTCCCCCTCATAATGGAGGAGGAGGGGCCGCATGACCGGAATACCCTTTGATGCGTTTTCTTCCGAAAGGTGCCTGAGGTAGGGTAGCAGATCGCTGTGAAAGTGCCCCATGCGGGCAAGATGAGCCAGGGTTTCTTTATCGCTATCGAATTGCCAGTTGTCCCGCGGCCTGTTGCCTTCGTGGCCCCGCATGACCGGCGTCAGGGCTGCAAATTCAGCCCAGCGCATAAAGAGTTCCTTCGTGCGCTTCATTCCAAAGAGGGTGGTGTAACCGCCGATGTCGCTATGATGCAGCCCGTGGCCCGACATAGCGAGGGACAGGGCCGCCGGAATCACCGAGGGGAGTCCGTCATCTTCGGACCAGTCAACATTTTGGTCTCCGGCCCACATGAGTGGGCACCATTTCTGGGAGCCCGGTCCGCCGGCCCGCATAAAATAGACAATCTGCCCCCGTGCTTCTGGGTGTTCACTGTACCACTCCTGTACTGCCTCATAATTACAGCGGGCCCAGAGGGCTGGCCATTCATTGTGTGCCAGTTCGGCGGACCGGCCTGAATAAAGCACCGTATCGGTCGGAAGATATTCCCCAAAGTCTGCCATCCATCCCGAAAGTCCAAGATCGAGTAAGTTTTGTTTAATTACACCTTTATACCAGGCAAATGCGGCAGGATTGGTAACATCGACGATACCCGCATCAAATTCCCCAAAATCTACAAGGTATAGATGGCCTTCGCTGTTTTTAGCAAGGAAATCCCGGCGTACCGCTTCTTCGTATAATGTATGGTCCTTAAGCACATAGGGGTTGATGTACCCCAGGAAGCGGACATCCTGGTCGCGCCACCCTTTAATAGCCTGGTCCAAATTAGGGTACCGCTCCTGGTCCCACTCCCAGTTCCAGCGGAGCCGCTGGCCAAAACTCGTGATGCGTATTCCTTCCCAATCCTGAGCCCAAATTCCTGCTACTGGAACCCCTGCCTTGCGGGCTGCGCTTAGCTTTTGCTCGCAAATTTCGGTACCACCCTGAATTCCTAGGATGACCCCTTCCATAACCCAGTCTGGGAGCGCTTCCTGGCGGCCAAAAAAGGCTGACTGGTCCTGTATTGTTTCCAGCATGCTCACCTTGCTTCCGACTATAATGCGGGAGGGCAGGTCCCAGAAATACAATTCATGGTGGTCTGGCAGGGTAAAATCAAAAACCGAATAGGCTGAACAATCCGCATAATACCAAAGTTTGCGAGAGCTTACAAAACTTGTCTGGGGAAAAAAGGTCCAGTAATAATCCCCGCCGGCCCCTTCGGCCACATCGGCGAGCCAGGTTACATAGGATTTTTTATTCCGTCCTACCCCCTGTTCGCTGGTCCAAAGCGGAAATGAACGGCCCCGCAGGTTAAAATAGCTGAATTGTTCGCCGCAGCCGTACACCGATTCTTCCTGCTGTGCGGAGAAATGAAAGCGCCAGCGGTTCGGCTTTCCCCGCTTGCCATGCTTTCCCTGTAAAGCTGCCCCTACGCTGCTCTGGTCTGTAAAGGAGAGCTCCAGCCGCCCATTTTGAACCAATGCGGTTAAGACCATTCTGTACTGGGTACCCCGGCCCACATCACGGGAAAAGCGGATGACGAGCCGGCCTGTGTCAGATTCTAATACTTCCCAGTCCGCAAGGCCTGCAAGTTCCTTTACGTGTTCAGTGATATGGAAATTTCCCCGGAACATCCGGTATTTGCCTGTGCCGCTGCCCCCATATACAAAGGGTTCGGCACATGAATGGCTTATAATTTCTTTGCCGTCAAAGATAATTTTGAATGATTCGGTATCGGATATGAGCTGTAAAAGAGAAGGGTCAGAAGTCATCGGCATCTCCATGATTTACTTACACTAAGTAAGTAAATCATGGTTTCCCGGACCCGTCAATCAATTTTTGTGGATTTAAATAAAAGTGCAGGACCCGCCGTGATCCTGGTCTCTGGCAGGGGAATCTCGTCGTAGCGGCCTACATTGTTCCAGTAGGTGTACCCATAGTTACCTGCATTTTGGATACCCAAAAGCTGCCTGAGTACATAGTCGTTGTTGTAGTATTTCCGATCATAAGAAACGTTCATGTAAAAGGCCTGCATATAGGGCCGGATCACCGCCTGGTTGCGCGCTATGGCCATTGCCCGGAGGGTTCCTAAGTAATATATCCGGTAAGGCCGCAGTTCCGGCGGGTTGTTTGCCAGAAAGTTTTGTTCAAAATGGCTCGGATAGTACATGGGACAGATTACATCAACATAGCGGGAGAGTACTTCCACTTCCTGGCCGGTGCGGGCCCCGGTCCGATACCATCCATTAGCTCCGTAAATATCTATTGAAATGGGGGCGTCCACATTTTTCCGTACGAAGCGTAAAAAGGAAAGAATAGCGCTTTCCTTATCCATACCCGCATCGCGCCAGCGGAAGCTCGCCTGGGGCAGGTTTATTCCATCGGTGGGAAAGCGGATATAATCAAATTGAATTTCATCAAATCCGCGGTTATGCAATTCTTTGGCTATATTGGTGATATATGCCCACACTTCTTCTGAATAGGGGTCCACCCATTTTTCGTCGTATTCAGTCCGGGTACCGTCAGCGTTTTCGTAATACCCCTGCCAGGGACTGTTGGTAGCCGAATCCCAAACGGCGTACTTGCCCCCTTCTTTTTTGTATAGTTCTGGATCCTTAAAAACCACAAGCCGTGCCACGAGGTATGCTCCATGGGCTTTCATGGTGGGTACAAAGGTTTCAAGATCAAGGGGATTAAAGACCCTGCCTTTTGCCGCAATTTCCGGATTTTTGGGAACAAACCGGAGCCTGCCGTAGTCGTCTTTCATGTCTATAACGACCATATTAAGCTTTTTTGTATCTAAAATCTGAACGTACCGGCCCAGGCTTTTTTGGTCTAAGCCATGGTTAACGGGCATATAAAAACCTTCACGATTTAATGCCCTCTGAAGATAGGGCTTCTCTGCTGCTCCATTAAATGGTTCCTGCAAAAGCCAAAGTTCGGAAAGACTAAGCTGAGTGGTCCCGGAATTATCAGGATTTGGTGTAGCAATAAAAACCGCTGCGTTTAGTTTCCCTTCTACCAGCGTTTCAGCCCGTTTCATTGTCACTGTTAGAAGGTCGGTAGTTATATCTTGCCGGTTTGTCTTAGTTTCAGCACCGCTCTTGTCAGCTATAGGAACGCTTGCAAGCCCTCCCTGCTGGACGTAAAGGATAGTATTTCCCAGACGCTGGAGTCCGTCCTGGGCTTTAAATTCATCTTTACCCTTATAGAGGAGATTAAACCATTTCGCATCCCAATCGAGTTCATAGAGCCGTTCCCGGAAACTCTGCAGGGCAAAAATTCGA
>JAIWNU010000008.1 GCA_020216655.1 Treponema sp.
AGTGAGCCTGATACGTTATCCACGAGGATATCAGAAACTTCATCGGGATTTTCGGTAGTCTCATGCAGCTCAAGCCCCTGGTTCAGGGATATCCACTTTTGGCTTGCACCTGAACCGGAGGAGCCCAAGGGCAAAGCAAAAACACCATAAATGCCATGGGTAGCAAACACAACAGCGCCGTTGTTCATGTTTGCCGCCGCTACGGCCTTTAATCCATTGGTTTTTGCGGGGGGCATACCAAGGTTTTTCCATGAGAGTCCCCCATCCCGAGATAAATAGACGCCATCCTTGGTAGCGGTAACCAGCATGGAAGGATCAGATGGGTTATATTCCAGGTCTTTCAGGTCCTGGATCTGCCGTACAAATTGCTTTTTGCCTTCCGCAATCTCCTTGAGTACCTTGACTGGCAAGCCTTGGTTTCGTTCTTCCCAATTAGAGAGGTCTTTTGAAAAAACAATCCCCTTATCGGTCAGAAGATAATATCCCTGTGGGTGGACTAGAATTTTTTTAACCATCCCCCCGGTCCATAGCGAGGCAGCAGCTGTATTTTCATCCACCCTATATAGGCCCCTCGTTGTTCCCACAAGTACACTCTGAAATGGTTTTAGATCCCGGGCTGCAACAAGCTTTTGACTTGACTGGGCGGGAAGCAGCAGGCCTGCGGAAATAAGAAGAAATATAATCAAGATATTTTGATGAAAGGATTTCTTGTTCATAACCTTACCATATCTGAAAACTTTATTTTTGTGTAGCATGCTGCCTGTACAAACCGGATTTCGGCTTTTATACTGATACTACTATAGGAGGCTCCACATGGGAGAGCGAAGTAAAAGCGTTACAAAAACCATCGGAATACTTACCTCCGGCGGAGATTGCCCCGGGCTGAACGCTGCAATACGCGGCGTGTGCCGTGCTGCCTACGACCGTTACAATATGAGTATTATTGGCATTGCCAATGGATATCGAGGGCTCATAGACGGGGATGCCCGCCTCCTAAAACCGGAAGACTTTTCTGGTATTCTTACCCGGGGTGGTACCATTTTAGGGACAAGCCGGGAGAAGCCCTTTAAATCCCGGAACGGCGAATACGACGCCGATGTGGGCCAAGATAAGGTTGAAATAATAAAAGAGAACTATAGAAAGCTGAATCTGGATTGTCTTGTGGTTCTTGGCGGCAACGGTACCAATACCACCGGGTACCTGCTCTCACAGGAAGGGCTTAATGTCATAGGTCTTCCGAAAACCATTGATAACGACATCGTCGGTACCGACATGACCTTCGGGTTCCATTCCGCGGTCTCTATTGCCACCGAGGCAATAGACCGGCTCCATTCTACCGCCCACAGCCACAACCGAGTTATGGTGATAGAACTCATGGGCCACAAGGCCGGCTGGCTGGCCCTCTATGCCGGTGTTGCGGGGGGCGGAGACATTATCCTTTTACCGGAAATTCCCTATGATATCGATGCGATTGGACGGCATCTTCTTAAGCGGGCCCGGGATGGTAAAAGTTTCTCTATCGTGGTTGTGGCTGAGGGCGCCTTGTCGGTAGAGGAGGCCAAGATGGACAAAAAGGAACGAAAAAAATACCGCGAAAAGACCGCAAAGCCTTCAATTGGGTACCGGGTAGCCCGGGAAATCGAAGCAGAAACGGGAATGGAAACCAGGGTCACCGTTTTAGGTTATCTCCAGCGGGGCGGTATCCCCAGCGCATGGGACCGGGTTCTGGCAACGACCTTTGGCACCGCCGCGGCGGAACTCCTTGCCCGGGGTGAATATGGCAAAATGGTCTGTCTCAAGGGCAACGAAGTGGGATCGGTGGATCTCAGCGAGCCTGCGGGGCGCATAAAAACAGTGCCCGAAGACCATTATATGCTGGATACGGCCCGCTCTGTCGGCACCTGTCTTGGTAATGAGTAAGATGTGAGGCCCTTTTAAACATGGTTCAGAGGGGAAAAGAAGCGGAGAAATAGTACCCTGTGCCATTTTCAGTTCCCGGTTTGCTCAGTAAAATGCCTCCAATCTTTTGCACTAAACCGCAAATTATGTCCTGGCCTTCTCCTCGGGTTTTATGCTCCGATACATAGGGTGCTTTAAGCTCTTTGACTATTTCCCTATCTTCCAAGCGAGAGTCATCTAACTCCTGGTACGTAAAAATAAGGGTATTATTAACTTGTTTTAGGTTGATATGTATTTCAGGAAATGTGGCGCTGCAATGTTTGAGCGTGTTAGTAACAAGTTCGTTTTCAATCAGCGCAATCGTTGTGGCTATGTCCTTGGATATCACCAGGGATTCATCAACCTCTAATGATAGTTCAAGGCTGGCCCTGCCTTCGAGCCAGAGTTTTCGCAGGGTTCTCGCTACTGAAATGAAATAGGATGGGGCGGAAACGGCTTCCTCGATTGACTGGGAATCCCATATGGAGCTCAGGACTATAAGTCCATGGAGCCGTTGTTCTATTGTTGTGCGCAGATCAATATGAAGGCTCTCCGTTTCCGGAACGAGATAGGGTATGGTTGCCAGCATAAACTGCAGATTGTTATGGGTCCGGTGCCGCAATTCCCTGAGCAGTAATTCCTGGTTTCGGGCATATTGCTCAAGCTTCTGCAGAAGCTCAAAATAAGTAATATTCCGGGAACAAAAGCCAAGCACGCGCTCCATGCTGCACAGTCTAGCCGGACCAGGATCGGTTTTGGTTAGAATGCTTACCATGCCAGACTTATATTTTTCTTCCCCAAAAGGAAAAAGAACGTGGTGGAGCCCATCGGGGCTTATCCCTGAAAGAAAGGCATTTTTTGCTGTATCAGCCTTGTTGCCCGATGATTTTTCATAGAAACCGGAGAGAGGATGTTCATAACGAATGTAAAGGCCCTCTGGCGAAACAAGCTGATGTAAAACCCGTTCAAGACATACAAGGGTTTCTGGAATTTTTGTGCAGCTGTATAACTCAGAAATGAACTGCCGTTCTAGCGAAAGTATTTGCAGCTCTTCGAACATCGGCTATCGGTTATATGGTAATGGTTTGGGTTCCGCGATTGCATATCCCTGGGCATAATCGACACCGATACGGTGGAGCCGTTCGATGATAGAGGGATTTCTGACGAATTCTGCAATTGTTTTTAAGCCAATCACATGCCCCATAGAGTTGATAGATTCTACCATGGTGAAATTGATGAGACTTTCATTAATATTTTGGACTATGGACCCGTCGATTTTTAAGTAATCGACCGGCAGGCTTTTTAGATAGTTAAAGGACGAAAATCCGGCACCGAAGTCATCGAGGGAGAAGGTAAAGCCGTGGCTTTTTAGTTTTTCTATAAACCGGGTTGCAAAGGAAAGATTTTGTATTGCCGATGTCTCGGTAATTTCAATGCAGAAGTTGCCGGGGTTTGCCCCGTACTGGTTGGTAATATGAATGGCAAAGTCAATAAAGGTCTCATCAAGGATTGTGGCGCCTGAGATATTGACAGAGAAAAGACGGTCCACTAGTTCATGGTTCCGGCCCTTGAGCTGGGCCCATGCTTTTATGGTGTTTTCGAACACCCAGCGGTCTATCAATGAGATGAGGCCGTACCGTTCTGCGGATGGAATAAAAGCTCCAGGACTGATAATGCTGCCATCATCCTGTTCCATACGAATGAGAATTTCCAGTTTTGGGTGTATCCCCGGCAGGGCTCGCAAAGGTTCAATGAGCTGGTACCAGAGCCTAAATTTATTTGTCTCCAAGGCTTGGTTAATCTTGCTGACCCATTCCATCTGGCCGCGGCGGAGTATGTATTTTTCCTCATTCCTCTGGAAGACCCGGATCCGGTTGCCGCCCTCTTCTTTGGCGATATAGCACGCATCGTCGGCGGCAGCCATGACCATATGGATGTCCGAGTCTTCGCTGGTAAGGGGCACAAGCCCAATGCTCAGGGTGATGGGGAACAGGTTGTTCTGCCAAACAAATTTATGGTTTTGCACCGCTTCCTGAAGCCTTTGGGCAACCTGCAAGGCGTTTTCTAGGACGCAGTCCTTAAGTACCACCGCAAACTCATCTCCCCCGAGACGGGCGGCAATATCGTTGCGCTGGGTAAGGGTCTGAATATAGGTGGCCACCTGCCTGAGCAATTCGTCCCCTGCCATGGTCCCGCAGGTGTCGTTAACTATCTTAAAGCGATCCACGTCAAGCTGCAGCAATGTGTGTGATCCACCGTAGCGAACTAATTCTTCCAGCAATCCCTGCAGTTTTAGAGAGAAATCTTCCCGGTTGCCAAGGCCGGTGAGCTTATCGTGACTGGTTTGATATTCCACCGTGGCAGACAATTTCCGCAGTTCTGTCACATCGCGGAAGGCGATTACATAGCCTTCCACCTCGTTTCCTGCCTGGTGTATTTTGGTGATAGCTCCATCGAGGATAAAAGACTGGCCGAGTCTGCCTTTCATGACCACATCACGGAATTTATTAGAGCTGTCTCCCTCTGGCAGCATATCTGGAAGAATAGGATTCAGGGTTTTTGAATCAATTAAGGACAGTATCTGATGAATAGGCTTGCCCCTGCTTTCTTCTTCGGTCCATCCGATCATATGGGAAGCTACGGGGTTAAGGAATAAGACCATGAGGTCGTTGTCTACTGCAATAAGGCAATCGTTAACGCTGTGCAAAATGGCGGAAAAGAGTCGTTCCTGTTTTTTTATCTGGAGTTCCGCATTAAATTTGTAAAGGGCAATATCGATTGCGGTATACAGTTCCCGCTCTTTAAAAGGTTTTAGGATATAGCCGTATGGTTCAGCAGTCTTTGCCCGTTCCAGGGTCCGGTCGTCCACATAGGCGGTTAAGAAAACGACGGGCAGCCGCAGTTCCTGTTTAATATTTTTTGCAGCCTCAATGCCGTCCATGGGGCCATTGAGCATGATATCCATCAAAATGATGTCAGGATTGTGCAGTTTTGCCTTTTCTATGGCATCGACGCCTTCGGAACAGGTATCGCAGATGGTATAACCGAATCGTTCAAGGCGGCGCTGGAGATCGAGGGCAATAATTTTTTCGTCTTCAACAATGAGGACCCGTTCTTTTGCCATATTGTAATCAAGTATAACTGAAACTTGGCATAGGTCAAGGTATTTTATTGCTTATAAGTTGAACAATTTCTTTTGCCCGCTGCTCTGGGCTATCTATCTCGGCGTTAATGATGAGGTCTGCCAGATTTCTATATGCGGCCGATCTCCGTTCATGAAGTATCCGATGTGTCTCGGCCGGATTTTCAGTTTTAAGAAAGGGAGGGAGCTCGCCAGTCCGCTCTGAGGCTTTCACAATTCGTTCCCAGGCAGTCTTGGTAGACAGGTCAAGGAATACAAGGGGGCCGATTTGTTTTAACAATTCTATGGCTTCTGGATTGTCTACGATTCCGCCCCCTGTGGCTATGATATAGAATACTCCAAGACCCTTTTTGTGTTCTATATTGATGCGTTCAACGAGCTTTCGTGTGGCTTCTAGCTCAGTAGCTCTGAATAGTTCTGCGCTCTGACGATAGAGCGCTCGGGGTGTTTGTCCTGAATGGAGGGCGATTTCGTCATCCAGATCAATAAAGGTGCCTGAAAGTAAATTGGCCAAAGCTTTACCGGTGCTGGTTTTGCCTGAGTGTTTTGGTCCAACGAGAATTATTCCCTTGAAAATTTTTTCCTGGGCTGCCATTTTTTGTTCCATAGACCCTAGAGTATTCGATTTGCTACAATAGACAAGGGGGTAACACAAAATTGAGCAGTTCCTTGTTCATGGTTTTAGTAGTAGGCATCTCGGCATTGCCGGTTGTTGCTCTCTTTCTCTATCTTAAAAAGAGGGTTTCCCAATTTGGCAATTTGCTTTTTATTGCCGCTCTTGCCGCAGGAAGCCTTTCTATGCTGCTTGCAAGTCTTTTACAGATAACGCTCCCTACCGTAAATGCCGGCACTTTTCTCGCCCTCATATACACGGTTTTTATCAGAAATGCATTAAGTGAAGAGCTGGGGCGTCTCCTCGTTTTAATTCTTCTTTTTTGGATCCTTCCGTTTTTGTATCGAGTTAACGAACATGAGATGCCGGAAGAACAAAGACCGCTTCCTCTCTCTATTGTGGTTTTTATTGGTATAACCGCGGGATTCTCTTTTGCCATGCTGGAGACCATTTCCTATGGCATGCTTAATCTCCAATTGGTCATTGTACGAACCTTAACTTCAGCCCCGCTGCATGCAGCCTGTGCAGCCCGTGTGGGTGTCGCTGGGTGGTTGATATTCAAAGGTGATGAACCTCAACGCAGAAAAATGGTAAAAGCCATTTCTTATGGAATAAGTGCAGTTTTAATCCATGGTATCTATAATTTGCTGCTCCTGTTCCCTTCGTCCTTTGCAGTTCTGCCGGTTATATTGGCCTATATCGCCCTAGCATCTGCACTTACCCTTGCTAAAACCAAAGATATTCAACCACTTGACTAAAATTTCGTATTTTGGTATGTTCTTTCAACACACGACGCAGGGTAGAGCAGTTGGCAGCTCGTCGGGCTCATAACCCGGAGGTCGCAGGTTCGAGTCCTGCCCCTGCTAACATGAAAAAGCCGGTTTACTTTGGTATGCCGGCTTTTTTCTTTTCTTTACTTTGTAACAAATTAAACATAAATTGCAACCCCATTTATTTCACTTCTTGACACCACAATTGACCTGTTTAACACTGATTTTGCGGACCAGGTGCGGACAGGGGAACCTGCTATCTGGAACCTGCTGTTAGGCTGCTTTTTAATAAATTGGCTTATTTTACAACCGCTTCCGAAGCGGTTTGGCCTTCCCGGGTGTACACTTTGCGTGGATTAGTGGGATCCAAGACCCGTTCTCCTTTATAATAAAAAACATAACGGTAGGTGCCCGGACTTAAAGGCAGTACGAGTTCGTAATGGCCGGGATAGTTTTCCGTTAGTTCATACATAAAGGGATCCCAGTTGTTAAAAGTTCCCGCCACGGTTACCCTTTGTCCCGGATCTCCATCAAACATAAACCGGAGACTCCCTGCAGGGGCTGAGTATATCACCGGCCGTTTCTCATAATCGATTGGATATACTTCTGGCAGAGACAAGACCGAATGAACAATACCGGTGGAACTATCCATACGATAGTTGGGGTTATTGGGATCGGTAACCCACAGCCCATCTATGATAAGCCGATATCGCAGCTCCTTAAGGCCTTCAGGAAATTCATAGACGAAGAAGAGAATTCCAGAATCAACATAGACAGGAGTTGTTGCAGTCTTCTTTTTTTCGGTACCAGTTGTTGGCTCTGGAGGATTTTCCGTTTTCATTAGTTTTTTAAACCAGTGCACTGTGCTAAACCCTTCGTGGGCAAAGGCAATGCCGACCCTACGGGATGTGGACGGAAAGGTAAATATCACCGCGTCCTCATAAAGCTCCGGGGCACCGGCCTTTTTAATGGCAAGAAGATGATCTAAGAATCTATAAGACTCCCGATCGAGACCAAAAAGAGAAGAGCCGAATATAGTGAGTAGAAAGATTAGCACAAAGCGTTTCATACGTTCTTTACAATTATCGGACAATGCTTCAATATCTTGAGTATGCCCTCTTTGCAGGATTTACAGGAATTTAAAGCTTCTTTTAAGGAAATTGGCCGGGAAAGCTCTGTTCTTACAGAAACAGGCGAGCAGTATGACGATTTACCCTTACCTGACATAGAGCCGGTTCCGCTGGATTTACAAGCAGAAGCATTGTCGGGTGTTGAAAGTGGCGAAGAATATCCGCTGGGCGATGAGCAGGTCGATACTTTGAGCATGCTTGAAAATGAGGCGGCCGCTCCTGCTTCTGGAGAGGAAGATTTTGACTTCAGCGGATTTATCGATTCGTTAACTGAAAACGCATTTGCAGAGCCAGAGGAAGCAGCCGGAGAAAGCGAGTCTATAGGTGCTGAAGAAGCAAACATCAACCAGAATCAAGCGGATTTTCAAAGTAATTCCCCGGAAGGCGAAGAATTTTCAGTACCGGAAGATCTCCTGCAAGGCTTCTCAGACGAGATTGAAGAAAGCAGAACAGAGGCCGGGCCCGACGCCAGCTCTGAAGATTTCACTGAGACCGGAGCCGGCACCGAAGTTGGTTATGAAGCCGGCACCGAAGTTGACTTCGGTAATGAGGCGGAAGGAGAACCTGAAGATTTTAGCATCCCGGACCTTGGTTTGGAGGGAGTTTTTTCACCAGAAGCGTCCAGTGAAACACCAAATGAAACCCCGAGCCAGGAAGCTGCGGAAACACCTGAATATGCGGAATCCGAAACAGCCGATGTGTTCGGAACCGATTTTTCATTGCCCCAAGATGAACATATCGAAGGTCATCTTGATGAAACTGGGGCGATTGAACAAACGAACACAGCTATCGGCCCTGAAAACGATATTCTGGATCTGGAAAATCTTGGAGGAGAAGAACTTGGGTTCGAAGAAATTCCGCCCCCGTCAAAGCCTCAAGAATCCGCCGAGACTGAAACTGCTGTCCCCGAAGAACCGGAAGCATTTGATTTTTCCATTCCTGAGTTCGAAGGGCCTATTCCTGAAGGAAGCCCTAGTAGCGGTGCGGAAGCAGCCGCATCGAGCGGTTTAGGTGACCTCGGATCTCTCGGTGAACCCTCTCTCAGCGAATTTGATGAATTTTCACTGGGAACTGAAACCATAGAAGGTTTTGGTTCTGAAACTGCTGCGGAGAAGACTGAAACCGGTTTTACCGGTATGCCCGCAATGGAAGACTTTTCCCTCGCGGGTATTGATGATCTTTTTAAACAACCAGAAGAAGCCCCACGCGGTCCTGCTCCAAAGGGCCGAACAGCCAAAGCTGCTGAACCAAAGGGTGTAACGGTCGAAGAAATTTCGCTTACTGAGGAGGATTATAAAAAACTCGAAGCTACCCTCGCATCCTATCCACTGAACCTCAGAATAGCCTGTGAGGAACTCATTGCTGAACAAGCGGTGGTCCCCGACCAGATGGCTGCTTTAATTAAAATGCTGGTTAACGGGGCTTCTGCAAAAGAAACCGCCGCATTGGCTGGACGGCTTTTAGGACGAAGCATTCAAATCCCGAAGGGATTTGAAAAGAAAACCGGCGAAGAATTAGAAGCTGAACAGGCCAGCTTCGCCTATATTTTCCGTCATCGGGTGTTGCCGATTTTAGGACTCTTTGTCTTTGTCCTTCTTGTTTCAGCATCCTTGTTCTATCTGACCTTTGAGTTTATCTATACCCCCTTAAAGGCTGAATCAATCTATAAAAAAGGATACGAACGCATTGAGGCCGGTGATTACCAACGGGCTAACGAACGGTTCTCCGAAGCCTTTGGACTCTGGCGAAACAAGTCATGGTTTTTTAAATACGCACAAAAATTCAGGGATAAACGGCAGTATATCTATGCAGAACAAAAATATGAGGAACTGCTGAGGTATTATCCGCGGGATAAGAAAGGGGCCCTCGAATTCGCGGATTTTGAAGCCACCTATTTAAATAATTACTCCAAAGCAGACCGCATACTTCGAGACCATATCCTAGAATATTCACTCGAGGACAAAGATGGCTTACTTGCTCTGGGAGATATCAACCTTGCGTGGGGTGACTCGGATCCCAAGCAGTACGGGGACCGGTATGAAGAGGCAAGAAAGGCTTATGCCCGTTACATGGGGCGTTATGGAAGGGAAGATCCGGTGATGGAGCGAATGCTCCGATACTTTATCCGGGTAGACAATCTTGCTGAAGTTCTTTCTATGCAAAGCTACTTCATGGAATCTGAAAAACGAAAAATTAGCGGTATGAGCCTTGCAGAAATGGGGGGCTACTTGCTCGATAAGAAGCTTCAGGTTGTAACAGGAGTGCCAGATAAGCATATCGCCCAAATCGAAGGTTTGCGGGAGGTCCTGCAGCGAGCTATCAAGAGAGATAAGAACTTGCCGGAAGGATATTATCACCTGGCCCGGTATTTTTCCAAGTTTGGCAAGCCATCGGATGAAAAAGCTATGCTGGAAATGGCTCTTAATGCATTCGAAAAGGCACCAGAACTATCGGGCCGCAGAATAGGATACCATATCGATACCTACCGCCGCTATGCGAGTTTGCTGAGGGACAACCGGGAATTTATTTCTGCTCAGGCCCAGCTGATTGCTGGAATTGGGGTCTATGAAGATGCGGTGCAGCGTAAGGTTCTTGCTCGAAATCCAGAATTCGGAAGATTGTATGCAGATCTTGCAGATATTGAATATTTCAGTGCAGGTAATTATGACGAAGCTCTGAAACATTATGCTCTTGCCCTTGCTCATGGTTGGGCCCAGCCTGAAACCCAGTATCGGATGGGGGTAATTTATTACACAAAAAAAAGCTGGCCGGAAGCTCTGGAAAAGTTTTTTGAAACCTCTGTGGAGTTCCCTCTCAACCGACGGCTTCTCTTTGCCTTAGGCAACACATCGTATCTGAGGGGAAATTATTTTGCAGCCCATGGGTATTATAATCGACTGCTTGATATGCTGGAAACCGAACGTTCCCGATTTCCCATGCTGGTGCCCAACGATAGGCCAGAACATATGGAACTTGTTGAACGGCTTATGATGGCCAGAAACAACCTGGCAGCGACCCTTGAAAATTTGGCAGATGCTACTGGCAATGCTTCCCTGCGGTCCCAAGCCTTAGCCCTATATGCCGAATCCTCTCGGGCCTGGGATTTAATTACCCGGGATCCAAAAAGTATGATTCGTTCGGACTCTAAGAATTTAGCCTATTTAAACACCCGGAACGCACTGTATCCGGTAAAAAATTACGAACGGCAGATTTATATTTATCTGGATAAGGATGTGCTGGAGCCTTCCCCATGGGAAAAATTGCTGCAAAAATAATGGCTTTCTGTTGGACGATACTGGATTTGAACCAGTGACTTCTACCGTGTGAAGGTAGCACTCTCCCGCTGAGTTAATCGTCCAACAGAAAGCCCTGTTCCTGAGGCAGATACTATCATCATCATTATCTTTCTGTCAAGGCAAAACCTTCCTGCTCGTGGTGTAGTCAATTATGAATAATTTATGTCTACAATTGTAGACATAAAATTGATGTACATATTCTTATGGCTGTTAGAATGAAATTAAATATTTATATATTAATGAAATAGAATTAAATAGTCTGGAGTATTTGTCTTGGCATGAAAATTGCTGTATATTTATAGTTGCGTAATAATGACGGGGTAAAAACGATATGATATATTCAAAGACGGCTGATGAAATACAAACTGAAATAATAAGAAAGTCAATTCATTTTCTTATAGCCCTGGTCCCAAGTATGGCGGTCATCAGCAAGTCTGGAACGCTGGCAGTTCTGGCCCTCGGAGTTCTGGTATACTCCTATGCGGAGACTATGCGTTTATCTGGTCTTGTGGTTCCTCTTATTTCTCAGATTACTTCATTAGCTGCCCGGCAGCGCGATCAGGGGCGCTTTGTGCTTGGTCCGGTTACTTTAGGAGTGGGCGCCATGCTGGCATTGCTTTTATATCCAGCTCCCGCCGCATCCATTGCCATATATGCCCTTGCTTTCGGTGACGGTTTGGCGAGCCTGGTTGGTAAGCTCCTTGGCAGGGTAAGACCGGCTTTCCTGATGGGTAAAAGCCTAGAAGGCTCTCTTGCATGTTTTATTGCAGTGTTTTTTATAGCCTTCCGGATTTCACGATCTTTGCCGGTCGCGCTTATTGCTGGTCTTACCGCAACAGTTATCGAAGTGTTTCCGTTAAAAGATTTTGATAATATCCTGATGCCTATCGGTGTTGGTTTTGCTGTACAGTTTTTACAGCCATAAATAATACTGGTGCAGGTTGCTGCAATACATCCAAGTGCCAAGTGCAAGCATTGGTACAGCGAGCGCAATCTCCAGAATGGTATCCGCATGAAGCAGCAAATCCCTGCCCAGCAGCACGAGCACAATACCAATGCTGACATACATATAATCCTTGCTGCTTTTGTTTTTAATTGCAATAAAAAAGCTCAGTATGGTAATAATTACAATGGTCGCCTCAATAAGAAAGAACATGTCCGAAAACCCAAATTGAGGTGTCATGGCAGTATCCCAGCTCATACTGTCTATAGGGACCCCCGAAGCTAAAGCAAAACACACAGCCCCATTAAAAAGCAGCAACAAACCATAGCGCTGCATCTCCATGCCCGCAGCATATACACTCGCTAAAAAGAGGGAGAATAGTCCAAAAAGGCGGCTAAAAAGCAGTAATTTACCGGCAAAAACCGAATAGGTGAGGGATGTGCCGTAGTAATTAATCAAGGGATTAGCCATTCGGCTAATTTCCAGGCTCAGGGATAACACAAAATTGGCAAAAAATAGAATTTCGGGGGCCTGGGTTTTTTCAAAAAGAACATATACGGTAATGATACCTGCCAAACTGTACAAAATGCTTAACCAGATTGAAAGGAGCGGCGCAAAAGGATAGGGAGCAAAAAAGGGGGCAAAAAAGGTATGGGCGAACCCAAAGGTACGGTTTATTGCCTGCATTTCTATCTGCGGATAAATCGAAAAAGTTTTGATAGAAAAATAACCGAGAAACACTACGGTAAGGGAACTCCAGACAATTCCTAAGATAATAAGCCGATTTCTTCCAGATAGGGTCATACAATAACCATAACTTACTCTCAGGGTATACTCAAGACCGGTATAGAAATGCCGATAAGATAACGAAGGAGCATGACATGTATAAACGCCTTTTTATCATTATAATAACGTTTGCTATTTGTTTTAACGGTATTGCTTGGGCCGGTGATGCTGCAACCTTTGTGGATCTAGGTTTTTCTTCCGACGGTCATTATTATACATTTGCACAATATGGTGTTGAATCCATAACGCTGAAACCATGGGCTGAAATTTTTCTTGTCGATGTCCCTAAAAACAACTTTGTGCCAAATGGAAAATTAACCTATACCCATACTGCGCCAATAATTCAAGGACAGGATGGTACTGGAGCCCTTTATACACTGTTGGCTGCAAATGGTCCTCTGTTTAAAAAATATTCTATCGATTTCCTGAGACAAAGCAGGCCTCTCTATCTTTCCATGGATAGCAAGGCGGCTACGAGCGAAAAAGAATCCACAAGCGGCTCTGCTGCAGGAACTTCCAGCGGTACTCCGATAGGAGAGCAGATACAATTTAGGGACTTTGAAAGCGGCGATTCCTATACAGCTAGCCTGGTCAGCCTGGTTGAAGGAACTGGGAATGACTTAAAGTCTTCGTTTTTTATCAATCTTGAACGGACAAAATCTGATAACAGCAAAAAAAAGTATGTGGTGGGTACTCCGTCCATTAAACGGCCCCTCATTGCTTCCTACCGTATCTGCCGTGTTATGATTGCCCCTAAGGATGGCTCGATGATTTTTGTTATCGAAATGACTAAAAGGACTTCATCTGGACTAGATATCCGATATATGGTGGAGGCCCTTCGTTTATAAATTGTAGATCCACGCTGGGCTTTGGAGGTGTGCTAAATAGTCAGTAAAAGCAGAATCGGATAAAAATTGGGCTGCAGAAATAATTTCTGCCGGTTCTTGTGAGTAGTTCGATGCAAGCAGGTCCCTGATATCCTTTACAGAAACCGATGCGTTCCATTCAGAGAGCTGACTTACCGGTGAACGAACCGACCGGATGTGTCTGCTCTCTTTTTTTTCTACCGCTGGTGTTAGGTAAAGCTTGAGTTTTTCAAGCTGGGAATTGATCAGCAAGGTCCCGTGGTGAAAGGCCCGATCCGCTTTTTCGCGGAAGGCTGATCCCGATATTTTATTCCCCTGTAACAGAATGTCGTGCCGTTCATTCAGCTCCACAGGAAAACCCTGTGAACGCAGTACCATGACAATAAATAATAGATTATCTTTCCGATCAAAACAGGTTTTAGGTCCCATAAAGGTAAAACAAAGGTTTCCCATATCGTGCCATACGGTGCCACCGCCGCTTTGTCTGCGGGCCAGTAAAATGCCATCCCGTTGCATGGCTGAAAGATTGCATTCAATCTCCGGATCCTGGAATCTTCCAATAACTACCGAATCGGTGTTTTGCCAGAGGAACAGTATCGTTTCATCCTCTGAAAGCTGAGAGAAAAGCAAATTCTCCAGAGCAAGATTTTCATAAATATTGCTGGATTGCGAAATGACTACCCGTTTGCGAAGCTGATGCGCTTTGGCCACCTTATTTTCCATCAATTTTGGGATGGTAGTTTTTTTATTGGTCTGAGTACCTGGGTTACGAGTTCATCCTCTTCTTTGAGAACTCTTAAAAATAAAAGGGGCTCCAAATCGAGTCTCCTCCAGAGTCCCTCCTTTTGGACTTCGATTGCCATGGCCGTAAAAAGCTCTTCGTTCGGATGTTCCCGGACCTGACCAAAAAGATACAAGCCCTGTGGAATAGAACATTGAGGTGTCTCGCTTTCTCCGCTATGTACTCCGGCAAAGACCATGGGTCCCAGATAATTTTCAGGGTCTGGCTCGATTGTAAAAGCGTTTGTTTCAGGTAAAGAAAAACAAACCGCCTGTTCATCTGAATCGAGTACAGCGAAAGGATCGGATACGGGAATCTTGGAATACAAAAAAGGCGAGCGGAGGTCCAAGGTAAATATGGTAAAGCTCATAGAATCATCCTAGCAAGTATTCTATTTTTTTTAAAGTATTCTGTTTTTTCCCTCTGTACATAAATGAATCGGCAAGTCTATGTGAAAAGTTCAGGAGGTCTATTGATGAACCAAGCCCGGAAAATTGTATGTGCTATTACTCTTCAGGTTGTTATCCTCGCAGGTCTTATAGCCTGTAAGGGTGAAACGGTGCTCCAAAATATTATTTCCTTTGATACCATAATGCCCGAATTTACCGGGGCGAAGGCCTTATCTGCAACAGAAATTGCCTTTGATTTTTCAGTCCCCGTTAAGGTGAAATCGGTCCAATTCGATCCACCAGCCGAAATAGAACAGATAGAAGCGGGACAGCGGGTGGTGGTAAAGGTTGTGCAGCCATTGCCAGAGGGAGAGCGTTTTATGGCGGATTTAATTGTTGCGGACCCTCAGGGAAATACCCTTACTGTACTTACCCCATTCCGGGCTCGGAATGATCGGCTTCCGAATATGGTTATTACTGAAATTCGTACAGAATATAGCAAGCCGAAAGTGGAGTTTATCGAACTGTATACAAAATCAGCAGGCAATTTGGGGGCCATTTCGGTTGTTACCGCGATAAACGGAAAAGATAAGCCCATTTACGAATTTCCTCCCATAGAAGTCTCCCAGGGAGAATACATTGTGCTGCACCTCAGAACTTTAGAAGAGGGGGCTGTTGATGAACTTACGGGTGATCTGAGCCGTTCAACCTGTACTGAAACATCTAAATTTGCCCGGGACCTATGGATTTCGGGAAGCGAAGAACGGCTTCGCAAGACCGATGGAATAGCTCTCTTGGATCAGGATGGAGGCATTCTGGATGCGGTATTGTTCAGCGAGTACACAAGCGGAGAGTGGGTAAAACAAGAGCTGGTACAGTTTTGTGCGCTCCTTT
>JAIWNU010000127.1 GCA_020216655.1 Treponema sp.
CAGCGGACGGTGCAGGCGATGAAACAGATCGCTGAAAAAATTGGCATTATCGAAGAAATTGCTCGGCAGACGAACCTGCTTGCCCTGAATGCAGCCATAGAGGCAGCACGGGCCGGCGAGTCCGGTAAGGGCTTTGCTGTTGTTGCAGGAGAAGTACGGAAACTGGCCGAACGGAGCCAGCAGGCTGCATCGGAAATCAGCGCCCTGTCCCAGAAGAGCGTTGCAACCGCTGACGAGGCGGGGGCTGTTATCAGCAGGATAGTGCCGGACATCAGAAAGACCGCCGAATTAGTCCAGGAAATCAGCGCTTCAAGCCGTGAGCAGAACAGCGGCATTGAGCAGATTAACAAGGCAATTTTGCAGCTCGATCAGGTTATCCAGCATAATGCAGCGGCTTCTGAAGAATTGGCCTCTATGGCGGAGGAATTATCAGCCCAATCGCGGCAGCTGGAAGATGAAATATCTTTTTTCATCACTGAAAAGGAAGCTGCTGACCGGGCATTGGTCGTACAGACTAAAATTAAACCATAAAGTGCTTCATGAGACGCGATTGGACTCGCACAGGGCCGCTGCAAAGGATGGAATTATAGAAAAACCATCTTCGGTGAGGGTTTCCCGGCGGTCCTGAGGGGAGTTCATAAGATCCCAGGTTGGTACATGAGGATAGTCTTTGCTGCGGAATGGATTGTTAAGTAAAAGCTGAGCTTCCTGTTCAGGCAGCATTGTTATCGTCTGTGCGGCAAAACCAGCGGATATAAACCCAAGATCGTCGGAGAAGGGAGTCGGCAGGATATGCAGCCGCCTGATCATCAGTTTCCGAGCCGTATCCAATGCATGGGCGCGTAAATTTCTTGTAAGCCGTATCCGTTCAAGCATAGTAGGCGTCAGCGACTGAGGTGAAAGCTGTTCCAACGCGGCAGAAAGAATCATCGTGTTTCCCCTTCCGCAGGCATCAAAAATATACACTTGAGCTCTCTCGAATCCGATGGATTTAAAACCCTGGGCAACCAAATAGGAACCCTGTGAATTAATAGCCGATCCTCGTTTCCGTTCTTCCTTACCGGTAAACAGGATAAACCAGTTAGGTGTTTTGCGCTGATACATTTCTTTTGCTGCCATAATAAGCTGCAAAACCGCTGCCCCGTTGTCGTTTGCCCCGGGGCTTCCCGGTACACAATCATAATGAGCCACAAGGACCCGGTTTTTTTTTTATCCCCACATCCCTGGGGCGAACAGAGAAGAATATGCTGCGAATCGGCAAGCTTAATAGGCTGGGGGTCCAATTGGGAGGCGGTTAAAAAATCCCAAAGAAGTCCATACCTATCTGCTCCTGGTTCGGTGAACCGGTGAAAAAACTGGTGTTCTTGTTCATCCATGGTTGAATTATAGGATAATCATGCTTGACTGAAAAGGATGGAAAGGGTATCCATTGTGCATGATTATTGCGCCTATTTCTGATCCCGTCACGAAGGAACATCTTAATAATATTAGCCCCGATGGAATTACTCGGTTTACTATGCTGCAGGGGACCATTAAGGGGGCCCTTGTTTCCGGTACGAGGCTTGTTGCTCAGGCTCGGGCAAACCATGACCTGGGGATTATCGAAAGTTTAGCCCTCGGGCAGGCCCTGCTCAGTGCTGCCCTGCTTTCTACTACTATTAAAGAGGGAACTAAGCTGACCCTTCAGGTAAGCTGTTCCGGTCCTCTTAAGGGTTTTTCAGCAGAAACAACCTGGGATGGAAAGGTCAGGGGCTACCTTTATAATGATACGGTAAAAATTGATAGACCCCTTGAGAGTTTTGATCTAAAACCTTTTATAGGGAGCGGCACCTTAAGTGTCATCAGAAATGATGGACGAGGAGAACCCTATACAGGTCATATTGAGCTTGTACACGGACGTATTGCAGAGGACCTAACCGAATATTTTCTCCGCTCGGAGCAGACCAAAACTGCCCTTGCCGTGAGTGTCCGTTTTGATAAAGAAGGCCGGGTTTCCGGTGCGGGGGGGCTGTTTTTTCAGGCCCTGCCCGGCGTTCAGGACTTGGATATGGAGGATACGGAGGACCGAATGCGGGAAATGCCATCCCTGGGAACCTGGTTTGCTTCTGGAAAGAGCCGTCAAAATCTTTTAGATGAGTGGTTCCGGGCCTTTGAGCTTGACCATATCCACGAAGGCCCGGTGCAGTTTTACTGCGACTGTTCTCGGGACCGGTTCCTGCAATTTCTTGCTGCGATGCAAAAGGGAGAACTGGAACAGATGCTTGCCACCGGTCCCTGGCCGATGGAAATTCACTGCCATAATTGCGGGAGCCGATACCAGTTCCCCAGAGATGAGATAGCCTCTCTTATTCAAAAAAACGCTTAAAGAAAATCTGCAGGTAGTCCCAGAGACTTAAACGCTCCTTGCCGTATTTTCTGGTAAAGTCCCGAGCCGCCTCCGACATGGAATAATGAACCCCGTATTTTTTTTTAAGAAAGTCCCAGTGTTTTACAATCCAGACATAAAGATCGCTTGGGGTTCTTCCGGGAAAGCGGGCATCCAGGTGTTCTTCCTGGATTATGTCGATGATCGGTTTGTACACATTGTTATACCAGGAGACCAGGGCATCTGAAAATGAAATTTCGCTTGAGGCATGTTCATTGAGATAATATTTATGCACCAAGATGTGATTATAGATGACATCATAGCGGCCGGGAACTGAAAAGTCCAAATCGTCGCAGCCGGTTAATTCATAAAAGTTGGTTTTTTCGTAAAAAAGCTTTTTCTCATAATCTATGACCGCTTGCTTAAGCTGTTCAGTGGTCATATCGGGGCTTATTTTAATTTCGCTGGAAAGACTTATTACTTCCGCATCGATTGAGCCGCTTCCCTGGGCCCTGGCTACGGAAACACGGTGGTTCCCATCCCGAACAAAATATACCCCTCCGATTTCATAAAGCTGTATGGGCGGAAGAATAATATCCTTGAGCCGGGCCATATCTACCCGTTCCCAACGCTGCCGTAGATGCTCCGAACGGGGAAGAAAATACTTGTTAAAGTCCCGGTAACGGCCTTCGCTGCCCACGATAAGTTCCAGGGGAACAACCTGCATTCCCTTGTATGTTTCGTTCCTGGGTTTCAGTATTTCTTTAACATCGTTAAACGACAGGAGTTTATCCTTGTCGGGATTCATAAAATTCTGGATTCTGGAGAGAATCGCTTTGCCGCGGGCACGGGAGAAATCCTCTGATGCCTGAATACTGTGGATGTCATCGCTCATGAAGCTGCTCCTGTATCGATAATATAATGACTGTATGCGTTGATAACCTGGGTTTCATGGTATTTGGTGGTACGCACATCCTGCAGGTCATACAGGTGTATATGTCCATGTATGAGGAAGCGGGGTTTAAAAAGACGCATGAACCAGAGAAAGGCCTTAAAGCCCCGGTGACAAGGATCTTCCTTATCATGAATACCCAGGGGCGGCGCATGGGTAAGGAGTATGTCTAAAAAGCGTCCGTAGACGAGTTTATTAAAGAGAAGCCGAGGAACAAGTTTTAATATCTCAAAATTCATTTGCCGGTTTGTAAACTGGTTGGGTCCATTGTTGTACCGCAGGGAGCCCCCCAATCCCATGACTATAAGGTTCCCTTCCCGGTGTATTTTAGACCCCACATGAATTGCTCCCGAAGTGAGGGCATCCCGTTCTTCCTGGGGAGAGTAAAATCGGAATCGATCTTCAAAGCTGGGCCTGTAAAAGGGTAATTCCTTAAGATTGTGATTCCCAAAGACGAACAAGAGCGGTTTATTCAGGGTTGTAACAATAAACTCTAGATAATCCAAAGGCAGATCCCCAGCACTCAGGACCAGATCCATATCGGAAAAACGGTCCTTAATAGTATTGCTATAGATGAGAGGATCTATCTGGTCGGAAATGCAGAGAATTTTCATGATTTTTTTGCATTTCCGTAAATGTCAGTTTTATCCAGCAATTCCTGGAGCTGGTCCTTGTTAAAAAGCTCTACCGGCCGGGAATCGGCAAACTCCTGGGCTGAACGGGTAAAGCCTGAACTGGTTACTATGGCACAGCGCGTCATGTTGAGCTTTTTCATCTGTTCCATGAGCTGCCTCACTAGGGTGTCATCGATCATTTCAGGTTTACGATAGAATCGGATTAAACGGGGCATTTTTCTTACATTGCGCCATTTTGCCGCATCACTTTCTACGGCGATAATGTCACAGCCATTCTGGATTTCACTTACATCCCGAACTTGCAAGGACATCCCCTGGGAAACGAGGGCCTTGCAGATTTCCATGAACTCGTTTTGGCCCGAGGTAAGATAGTCTTTCATCTTATCATCGGTGCGGAATTCCTGGTATTGGGATAATTTTTCTGCCACATCCCTGAAATTGGGTTTTTTAGCATATATTTTTTCCCACTGTTCTATAGCCAGGTCCAATTCTCGGTTTTTTTCGTAACACATGGCAAGGAAATAGCGCGCGTAAAGGGTTTCCTGGCTTGATTCGTCGGTTGTGGCTTTTATTGCCCGTTCGAGCTCAGGGATAGCCTTGTCTATGGCGTTCATGCTCATATAGCAGCCGCCCCGTTCAACCAGGGCTTTAATTTTAAGGTCACTGTCCCGCTGGGCTTTTTCGAAGGACAGGAGGGCTGCCACATAATCATGGGCTTCTTTTTGCAGTTTTCCTAAAAGATAATAGGCCTGAGCATTGTCTCCCTGCAATTTTAACGCTGCTTCCAGTTCTGCTTTTGCTTCAATCGGCCGTTTTTCCCGGTAAAGGAGCAAGCCCAGCTCATAGTGGGCTTTGCTATGCCGGGGATCAAGCTCCACCGCCTTGCGAAGATATTGGGTCGCCATGTCTGTCCGGTTTCGTTCTACAAAGAGTTTCCCTGCCCAATAATAATGTTCTGCCTGGTATGCCTCCATTTTGATGAGCAGCAAATATTCCTTTAGTGCTTCTTCGATCTGGTTGTATTTTACAAAGAGCTGTGCAATCGTTTTTCGAAACTCGTTTTCGGGAATATGGGGGCCGAATACACCGATTTGGTTTACAGTTTTAAATTCCATAAGGGCCAATTCGCTTTTATTATCCGCCAGATATGCCTTGCCAAGCATATAGTGGGCATCCGCATTTCGTGGATCCTGGCTGATAAGAGACCGGGCCGCCCGAATAGCGGTCTGGGCCTTCCCCTGCTTAATGAGCGTATCAATGGCCTCTATCCGTTTCGGGATAAAAATTGATTTTATGAGAAAATATGAAAGAAAACCAATACCTGTACCGAGAATGATGATGCCAATCACCACGATGGTCATGACGCGTACCGCCTCTTTGTGGTATCCTTATCTACGACAAGAGTAATTATTTTAGCCTCGCCTGTCAAACCATGCAGTTAGGTTCTGCAAAGATGTCGGTCTTTCAGGGGGAATATATGAAAAAGAATTGGCTGATAAAGGGATTTTTATTCTGTTTTCTCCTTAATGTGCTGCCCCTGATAGCCCAGGAGGGTCCCGCTGATTTTGCGAAAGCTGAGGATGCCTTTCTCAGAAATAAACCCCAGGATGCAATTCCGATGCTAGAAAAGGTTATTACAGAGGACCCAGCAAATATCAAAGCTTCATTGTATCTTGGTATTGCCTACCAGCAGGTTAAACGATGGGATGATGCGATAGCCCTTTATAAAAAACTGCTCAACCGGAGCGGTGTGGATGCAGCCCAGGTTGCCTATAATCTGGGAAATGTCTATTTTTCCAAAGGGAGTGCTGCTTTTGCTGAGGAATATTATACCCTGGCAATTCAAAAAAATGAGTCCTACAGTTCAGCCTATCTCAATAGGGCCAATGCCCGGATAAAGACGGGAAATCTTGCGGCAGCGGTCAATGATTATACCACCTATTTAACACTTGAGCCGGCCTCGCCGAAACGGCCCCAGATTGAACAGCTGCTTGCGCTTATTCGTTACCAGTTTGCTGCGGAGGAACAGAAAAAAAAGGAAGCAGAAGCCCAGGCAAAGGCGGAGGAAGAGCGCCGCAGACGGCTTTTGGAAGAAGTATCTGCATCTCTGCAGGCTGCGTCTGAAGAGACCAAGGGGTTGCAGGCGGCTTCGGAATCGGTCCAATCCTACGATGGCGAGTTTATACTAGAATAAAAACGGAGGTTTTCCATGCAGGTTGATGAAAAAAAAGGGAAGAAGTCCACATTTATTGTGATAGGAATTGTGGCGGCCTTGCTTGCTATTGCAGCAGGGGCCGCTCTTATATATGGTATCGGGCGCTCTGCTGAAAATACCCGGCGGAATACCCTTGCCCTCGCGCAGGACTATGTGGATGGCGGCGAATATCAGCGGGCCCTGGATTTATTAGATACCCTGCTTATTAAAAACGCTACCGACAAGGAAGCTCGAACTCTACGTACCAAGGTCCTTGAGTTGATGAAAGAATCCGGAAAGGCCGCTTCTAATGCAGGGGCGGGAAAGGATAGCAAGGATTCGGAGCTTGTATCTTCGGCCCTTAAGGAAGTCAGCAAGGCGGTAGAAAATGTCGCCAAAGTAGCTTCCCAGGCAAAAACAGCCCCAGCCCAGGACCCTGCGGCGGCGGCGAAGGCTGAAGAAGAGCGGCGTAAGGCTGCAGAGGCGGAAAAAGCGAAAGCCGAAGCCGCCGCTGCCGCTGCTGCCGCAGCGGCAGAGAAAAAGGCCCAGGAAGAAGCAGAGGCGGCCCGCAAGAAGGCCCAGGAAGAAGAACTGGCAAAAAAGTCAAAGGAACTGCAGGATAGGCTGAGGCTTATCAATGACATGATTGCTCAGGGCCGCAGCGCGCTGCAGAAAAAAGACTATGGGACTGCCCAGCAGGTCTTCTCCGATGCATTATCGAGGATACCTGAGGGGGAAAACCGTTTCCAATCCCAAAAATTGGCCGAAGTGGCCGATGCCTATTATGAAGGTTTTACCAAGGACCGGGACAGCGATGCGGGGCAGCAGGCCTTAAAAGATGCTATCCGCTATGCAAGGGATTCTATCAAAGCCGATCCAACCCAGGCAATGCCCCATTACACTCTGGGCAAAATTAACTCAGATCTTAAGCAATGGGACAACGCGGTTACGGAGCTTAAGGAAGCAAACCGGCTGGATCCAAAAAATTACCTCTATTCTTTTGAACTTGGCAAAGCTTATTTTAACGCCCGTAAATTTGCCGAAGCCCGCCAGGCTTTCGAAACTACCACAGCCTTAAAAAGCGATTTTGAACCTGCCTGGTACAATTTGGGTGGAACCCTACGGGTCCTGGGCAAAAGCGACGAAGCATTGCAGGCTTATAGGCGGGCTGTGGCCTTAAAGCCTGATTATGCCTTAGCTCACCGTGAAATCGGCCGGATTCTTGCCCAGAAGGGGGACCATAAGGGGGCAGTAGATGCCTTTACGACGGCCTTGAAATATGCGCCCGATGATGTGGCTTCTCTCCGTGAACTGGGGGCAGTCCAGAGCGCCATGGGGAACAATGCGGCGGCTGAACAATCCTTTGCAAAGGCCTTGCTTCTAAACAGTCAGGATCCCCAGACCAATTACAACATGGCTATCGTGAAGCTTTCTTTGAATAAGGCTGCAGAGGCTCTGCAATATGCCAGAAAAGCAGTAGAAGGCGCGGAGTCGAATGCGGTTTATCAATATACACTGGGACAGGCACTGGAGGCAAACAACGATACCGACGGCGCTATTACCGCCTATATCAGAGCCGCTGTGCTGGATAAAAAATACATTAAGCCCCGAATAAACCTGGGGGCTATCTATCTTGCAGGGGGCTTCCCCGATAAGGCCCTCGATTATCTATTGGAAGCCTATGGGGTGGATCCAAAGTCCTTTGAGGTAAACAACAATCTGGGTTCAGCCTATGCGCGGAAGGAACTGTGGGATAAGAGTATCGAGCATTATGAAAAAGCCCTTCTTGTGGAACCGAAAAACGGAATTGCACGGATAAACTTAGCTCGAGCCTATGTTGGATCGGGACGGCTCGATAAGGCCCGGGATACCTATGTTGAACTCGTTAAACTTGAGCCGAATAACTGGGATGCCCTTTTTGAATTAGGTAAAACCTATGCCAGTCTTGGCGATGGAACTAATGCTAAACAGCGGCTTTCTGATTTGGTGCGGCGGAATCCTTCTTATGAACGAAGGGCCGAAGCAGAAAAAATTCTCGCAGGTTTGTGAGTGGATAGGTATGATATGAACGGAAAAACGATTCAAACCGGTTTTTTCTTTTTAATATTTTTATTGCTTTTTCTGGCTGTGGTGCGAATTTTTACCCCCTTTTTTACGGTATTTCTCTGGGCCGCCCTTTTGTATGTACTGGTGAGCCCCCTTTATTCTGCGGTGCTTAAAAAGCTGCCAAATTCAGGCCGTTTGGGGGCTCTTGTCCGGAGCGTCATGGCAGCCCTTTTTGCCATCGTGACCGTCCTTATCATCATTTCCCTCATTGTATGGATCGGTGTGCAGCTCTATCACCAGATGTATGGGCTCTTAAAAAACCTGCGGATGTACCTGGCCAACAATCCCGATTTTTTAAGCAAGGAATTAGGACAGTTTTCCCTCTTTATTAAGGATTTAACCCTGGGCCAGATTGATTTAAGCTCTCTTAATGTAAAGGCCCAGATACAGGTGCTGCTCAGTTCGAGCAGTCAAAAGCTGCTCCAGGTTTCTACTTCCCTTGTAAAAAACGTGGGGTCCTTTTTAGCAGGGCTTGCATTTCTTGTTTTTACTTTGTTTTTCTTTTTAATCGATGGATCCTATCTCTTTAACCTGTTAGTACGGGTCATTCCGATAAAAAAAGACTACATTATGCAATTGGCGATAAAATTCAAAGAAATAACCCAAAACCTTTTTATGGGCTATATCCTGGTTGCCCTCGTGCAGGCAACTATAGCCTTTATCCTTTTTACCATTTTTAGGATTCAGGGTGCTTTGGTATTTTCGATAGTTCTCTTTTTCTGCACCTTTATTCCCATTATCGGCGCCGGTACTATTTGGGGGCCCCTTGGTATTTTTAAGATTGTTACCGGCGATGTTGTAGGGGGCATTGTGTTCCTTATTCTCTCAGGAATACTTATTTCTATGTTAGATAATCTGCTGAGGCCCCTGTTTTTAAAAGACCGGATCAATCTGCATCCGCTCATTATCTTTTTTGCAATCCTTGGGGGGGTAAGCGTTTTTGGTCTTAATGGGCTGGTATTGGGCCCCATGATTGTTATATTATTCCTCACCGTGCTGGATCTCTTTTTTGTAGAACACGGAATGAATCCAGAACGGAGCGATACAAATTAAAGCAGGAGACAAAAATGAATGCCATAGTCACCGTGGTAGGCAGCGATAAGGTTGGCATTATTGCCCGGGTAAGCGCATTTTTTGCAGAACGGAACATCAACATAGAAGACATAAGCCAGACTGTTCTTTCTGGTAACTTTGTCATGATGATGATGGTTGATTTATCCCAAAGTTCTAAACCGCTTTCATTAGTAAAGGAAGAGCTGGATGTCCTTGGTTCTGATATGGGTGTGTCTATCAGTGTGATGCACGAAAAAGTGTTCAGCGCCATGCACCGGATATAATTATGCTGTTTACTCCCTATGAAATTAAAGAAACGGTGGACATGTTCCTCCGGTACAAACTTGATATTCGGGCTATTACTCTCGGTATTTCTCTGCTCGACTGTATTTCTGCCTCGGGGACCGAAACCCGGCGGCGTATGCGGGAAAAGATACTCCGCGTTGCAGGAAACCTGGTTAAGGTTGGTCGAGATATAGAAATTGAGTATGGTATTCCCATAATCAATAAGCGAATTTCTGTAACGCCAATTGCCCTTGTGGCAGGGGCCACCGAAGATACGGACTATACACCCTATGCACGGACATTAGATGAGGTTGCTCGGGAACTGGGTATAGACTTTGTAGGCGGTTTTTCGGCCCTGGTGCAAAAGGGTTTTGCCAAGGGAGATGAGCATCTTATTGCGTCCATTCCCGAAGCCCTGGCAACGACCGAACGGGTCTGCGGTTCAGTGAATGTGGCAACCACCAAAAGCGGCATCAATATGGATGCGGTCCGCCTTATGGGCAGGGTAATTAAGGATGCGGCAGCGCGGACCGCCGCTCAGGACGGGCTTGCCTGTGCGAAATTGGTGGTTTTCTGCAATGCTCCTGAGGATAACCCCTTTATGGCCGGCGCTTTTCATGGCCCTGGAGAAGGCGAATCTTCTCTTAATGTGGGTGTATCCGGCCCCGGCGTTGTCAAAGCTGCCCTGGAAGCCCACCGGGGGGCCAGTTTTGATGAAATCGCCGATGTGATCAAAAAGACTGCCTTTAAGATTACCCGTATGGGGCAGCTTGTGGGTATGGAAGCGGCCAAGCGGCTCAATGTTCCCTTCGGCATCCTTGATCTTTCTTTGGCACCGACCCCTGAAGTGGGCGATTCGGTTGCCCGTATCCTTGAAGAGTTAGGCCTTGAGTCTGCGGGTACCCACGGGACGACCGCAGCCCTGGCCCTTTTGACCGATATGGTGAAAAAGGGCGGGGTCATGGCATCGACCCATGTGGGAGGCCTTTCCGGTGCCTTTATTCCCGTATCCGAAGACGAGGGCATGGTTGCCGCGGTCCGCTCAGGTTCCCTGTCTCTGGATAAGCTCGAAGCTATGACCACCGTGTGTTCTGTCGGCCTTGATATGATTGCCATCCCTGGCGATACCAGTGCGGCAACTATTTCTGCCATCATCGCCGATGAAATGGCTATTGGTATGGTCAACAGCAAAACAACTGCTGTCCGCCTTATTCCCGTGCCGGGTAAAAAGGCGGGCGATTGGGCTGAGTTTGGAGGCCTCTTAGGGGGTGCTCCCATCATGCCGGTACACAATTTTGGAAGCGATGCCTTTATAGCCCGGGGTGGCCGTATTCCTGCGCCAATTCACAGCTTTAGGAACTAGGTTTTATGGAGTATCTTGCCGGATCTCCAGTCCGCAGGCGGGACGAGGGGCTTTATTTTCTTGCAGTTATGGCCGGCGGTCTTGCTGTTGCCATGGTCGATTCCTCGTTTAACAATTTTCTCGCCGCTACCTGGGATATTTCGGGCCTTGCCCGGAGCAGCCTGGAATTGCCCCGGGAACTGCCGGGCTTTCTTAATGCCTTTGTGGCGGCCCTTTTGGCTTTTCTTCCGGGACGGCGTATCGGCGCTTTTTCGTTTCTGCTTCAGGCCCTGGGGATTTATCTTCTTGCCAGCTTCTCTGCAACCTTTGGACATATGACCCTGTGGCTTTTTACGTACAGTTTGGGCTTACACCTCTTTCTGCCCCTTCAGCAGTCCATCGCATTGGAACTCGCTTCGAGCGGTGCCGAAGGGGCTCTGCTTGGCAAAGCTAATGCGCTGCGGAACCTCGCCCAGATAGCAGGCGGTGCCTTTGTCTTTATTGCCTTTGGTTTTTTTAAACTTTCTTTTGCCGCAAACTTTTTGCTTGCAGCCTTAGTCTTTGCTGCAGGGGCCTTGGCCCTTTTTGGTATGAGCCGCCCGGCTCGGGATAAAAATGCAGAAGCCCTGGTTTTTAAGCGGCGGTATGGTCTTTTTTACATCCTTTCGATCCTGTACGGGACAAGAAAACAGCTGTTTATTACCTTTGCTCCCTGGGTTATTGTTTCGGTGTACCACAAGCCCACATCTATTATGGCGGCCCTTTATTTTGCAGGGGGTATTGCGGGGGTCCTGTTTCAGCCTTTCATCGGCAGGGCGGTGGATAAACGGGGCGAACGGTTCATGCTGGGCCTTGAAGCGCTCCTCCTTATACCGGTTTGTTTTTTCTATGGCTTTGCAAAAATCATTTTTCCTGAAGCAATTGCCTTTATTATTGTCTGTCTCTGCTATGTGGCCGATTCGCTGCTCCTTTCCTTTAGTGTTGCCCGTTCGGTGTGGATGAAAAAAATAGCGGAAAAACCGGGAGATATTGCCCCAACATTGGCTATGGGCGTGTCCATCGATCACATATTTTCTATTGCGGTGGCCCTGCTTGCAGGTCTTCTCTGGGATAAGTTCGGTTACCAGTGGGTGTTTCTTGCCGGGGCGGGAATTGCGGTCATCAATTTTGTTGCCACCCGGTTTGTTCGCGTGCCGGATGCTTCTGCGGTTGGTCCTTTAACAGCAGTAAAGACCCCATAAGTAACGAAGCTCTTTCCCTATCGTACCGATCGTATATGGGGATTATTGCAAACCCTGTTTGGGGCATTCCTTCTGCAAAGGACAGGCTGCACAGGCTGGTTGCCGGGCAGTGCACACCTGTCTCCCGTGGCGATTCAGGCTATGGCCTATGGAAATCCATTGGTCTTCCCGGTATAGACCGGCTAGGGTCCTTTCTGTTTTGTCCGGGTCCCGGCTTGCGGTAAGGCCAAGCCGCAGGCTGATACGGCTTACATGGGTGTCCACGATAATAGCCGGTTTCTGATAACAGGCAGAAAGGATGACGCTGGCGGTTTTTCTGCCAACCCCGCGGAGGGCGGTGAGGGCCTCCATAGAGTCGGGGACGTGCCCGTGGTGTTCAATGCTTATGGTCCGGGACAATTCTTTGAGGGCCAGGGCTTTCGCCCGATAAAAGCCCGTAGAGTATATAAGTGATTCTAGTTCTTCTATTTCGGCACCCGCCATTGCCTCGGGAGTTGGAAAGCGGGAAAAAAGGGCGGGGCTCACCTGGTTCACCCGTTCATCCGTACATTGGGCAGAAAGGACCGTGGCAACGAGAAGCTGGAAGGGGGTGCTATAGTCCAGTGCCGGTGCAGGGTTCGGGTACAGGCTCGTCAAGATTGTGTAAATATACTGAGCCCAGGCTTCTTTATTCATAGGAACATTGTATTGTGTCTTGTACGGCTAGGCAAGAAATAATCCTGCTCTGGCATATTATCTACAATTTTGGTATACTGGGGGCCAATTTCAAAACCCTCTCAGTTTTGAAATAGTGCTCTGTGCCATACTTGTAGTTAAAAGATATATAGTGTATTTTGTATATATTGCTATATTGCAGCTTCAGAGGGAGGAGCAAAGTGTATAAAAGCGTAGATCCCAAAGTAGATTTTCCAAAAATGGAAGAGGAAATCCTTGCATTCTGGGAAAAACATGACATTTTCAAAAAATCAATTTCCCAGCGGGAAGGAAAGGATGAATTTGTCTTTTATGACGGTCCTCCCTTCGCCACGGGCCTTCCGCACTTCGGTCACTTTGTGCCCGGTACTATAAAAGACATTATTCCCCGTTACCAGACGATGAAGGGTAAAAAGGTAGAGCGCCGCTTCGGCTGGGACTGCCACGGATTACCCGTAGAAAACCTGATCGAAAAAGAACTGGGCCTCAATTCCAAGACCGACATTGAAAAATTCGGGGTCGCCAATTTCAACGAGGCTTGCCGGTCCTCGGTGCTGCGTTATGTTTCCGAATGGCGCCGCATCGTAACCCGTCTGGGCCGCTGGGTAGACTTTGATAATGACTATAAAACAATGGATCCCGATTATATGGAATCCATTTGGTGGGTTATGAAGACCCTCTGGGAAAAGGGCCTCCTTTACGAAGGCTATTATATTCTCCCTTATTGCCCCCGCTGTTCCACCGTACTCTCCAACCACGAACTCAATCTGGGGGGCTACAAGGATGTCCATGACCCGGCCATTACGGTCAAATTTAAAGTAAATGGCGTCATTCCCGGTTCTGCCGCAGCCCAGGCAAAGCTAGCAGGCCTTGCCGATGGTAATACCTATCTTTTAGCCTGGACCACCACTCCGTGGACCTTGCCATCCAACCTTGCTTTGGCGGTGGGTCCCGAAATCGACTATGTGCTTGTGCAGGATGGAGCAGAACGGTATATCCTTGCGGAGGCCCGGCTTTCCGCCTATTACAAAAAGGCAGAAGACTACCAGATCCTCTGGAAAAAGAAGGGAGATGAGCTTGTCGGTATTAGCTATGAGCCCCTTTTCCCCTATTTTAAGGATGCCAAAGAACAGAATGCCTTCCGAACCTACAGCGGAGACTATGTTTCCACCGAAGACGGTACAGGTATAGTCCATATTGCCCCCGGTTTCGGCGAAGACGACCAGCGGATCCTCAAAGGTACGGGGGTTCCGACTATTTGCCCCGTTGATGCGGAATGTCGCTTTACCGATGAAGTGCCTGATTATAAGGGACTTTTTGTCAAAGACGCAGACAAGGCTATAATGGAGCGGCTAAAAACGGAGGGAAAACTTGTTAAACGGGACCAGATCCTCCATGCCTATCCCCACTGCTGGCGCTGTTCGAGCCCCCTCATCTACCGGGCGGTAAGTTCCTGGTTTGTAAATGTGACAAAAATAAAGCAGGATATGCTGGATGCAAACCAGGAGATTCACTGGGTGCCGGATCACATCCGGGATGGCCGCTTCGGAAAGTGGCTCGAAGGGGCCCGTGACTGGGCTATCAGCCGCAACCGTTACTGGGGAAATCCGCTGCCGATCTGGAAGTGCCCGGACTGCGGCAAGACAATCTGTGTGGGCAGCCGCAAGGAACTGCAGGACCTTTCCGGTGTGGAAGTAACAGACCTGCACAAGCACTTTGTGGATGAAATTACCATTCCCTGTTCCTGCGGCGGAACCATGAAGCGGATCCCTGAGGTGTTGGACTGCTGGTTTGAATCCGGCGCCATGCCCTATGCCCAGAACCACTATCCTTTTGAAAACAAAGAGTTTTTTGAATCCCATTTCCCCGCGGACTTTATCAGCGAAGGGCTCGATCAGACCCGGGGCTGGTTTTATACCCTTACCATTCTGGGCGCGGCTCTTTTTAAACGGCCTGCCTTTAAGAATTGTGTCGTCAATGGTCTTGTGCTTGCAGAAGACGGCAAAAAGATGTCCAAGAGCCTCAGGAACTACACGGATCCCATGGATGTCATCAATACCTTCGGAGCCGATGCCCTCAGGCTTTTCCTCATGCATTCCGCAGTTGTTAAGGCCGATGACCTTCGGTACAGTGACGAAGGGGTTAAGGATGTACTCAAGAGCATCATTATTCCCCTGTGGAACTCCTACAGCTTTTATGTGACCTACGCCAATATCGACCACATGAAGCCCACAAAAGCGCCGGATAATCCATCCAATCCGCTGGACAAATGGATACTTTCGGTGGCCGAATCGATGGTAGAACGGGTTACCGCAGCCCTTGACGGTTACGACATGAACCGGGCCATTGACCCAATCGTTGAGTTCATCGATCTCCTGAATAACTGGTATATCCGCCGATCCCGGCGCCGCTTCTGGCGGAGCGAGAACGACAGTGACAAGGCAGAAGCCTATAGTACCCTGTACAGCGTGCTTAAAAAACTGAGCCTTGTTGCAGCCCCCATTATGCCCTATACCACCGAGGCGATTTGGCAGAACCTGCGGCTGGAAACAGACCCCATTTCGGTCCATCTGGCGGATTACCCGACGGCGGAACAGCACCGGAAAGACGAAGGGCTGGAATTCAAGATGTCCGTGGTCCAGCATGCGGTATCCATGGGCCGGGCGCTCCGGTATCAGTACAACATTAAGGTTCGACAGCCCCTGCGTTCGGTAGAGCTGGTTACCCGAAATCCCGAAGAAAAGAAGGTTCTCCTGGAAATGGAAGAAATTATCCGGGAAGAACTGAATGTTAAAAATGTGGTGTTCCGGGACAACGAAGAAGACCTGGTGGAATATCAGGCTAAGGCTAATTTCCGTATCCTGGGTAAAGAACTGGGTAAGGATATGAAGGCCGCCGCCGAACGGATAGAAAGCTTAAGCCAGCAGGAAATTCAGGGACTCCTCGAAGGAGCAACCCTGAGCATCGAAGTAAACGGCAAAAATGTGGACCTCACTGCGGATAAGCTCGATATACGGCGGCTTGAAAAAGCCAACGTTAAGGTGCTTAACGAGGGTACCCTTACCGTCGGCCTTGATACGGAAGTTACCGAAGAACTTGCCCAAGAAGGGGATGTACGGGATCTTGTGCGGGGCATTCAGAATTTACGGAAGGAAAGCGGTCTTGAAGTAACCGACCGGATTCGGCTAACCCTGTATGGATCTGAAAGGCTCAAAGCAGCCTACGCTTCCTTTGTAGACTATATTGCCCAGGAAACCCTGGCCATAGATATTCAATGGAAAGAGCTTTCTTCCATGACTGCAGTAGAAGCGGGCGATGAGGAATGGAAAGTAGCCTTGGAGAAGGCATAAGGCTCGGGTAAGCTTGATGAAAAAACGGTGGGGCGCAGGAAGCATATTCGGCCTATTGGTTCTCATTCTGGCAGTGCTGGGTGAGACTTCCTGTACCACCGTTCCGGCCGTTTCGCCTGAATTTAAGTCCCATCCCTTTGCCGAGCTCCCACCAGGAGCGGCTCTTTATGTCTATGGAAATGTTCAAAAAAGTCGAAGCTTCCTTAAAGAATTGTACCGCCTCGATTCGGAAAGCTTATCTGGAGACTTATCGGGAGGCTTGTTAAAAAAGGTTCCCCCTTCGGCACTGGAAATGGCTGACCAATTCTATGGGGCTTTTTATAGGGAAAACCCTGAACGGAACTGGTATGCCTTTGTGTCGGGCCGTTTTCCTGTTTTTCAGAGTAATCTTTCGTTGTTCTTTAACCCCGAGTGGAAAAAAAAGCGCAGCGGAGGCCTATCCTACTGGAGATCGGAGAAACAGCGCGTTTCGCTCCAGATAAGTTCCCGGCAGCTCATCCTTACCGATGGTATCCCGCAAACCGCAGCCTCGCTTGGCAGCTCCCTCTATGGAACTGAAAGCGGCGAAACAGACTCTTTGCTGCAGGATATATCACTTTCCCATCTTGTTATACTAATGCCGAAACCGCAGAGTCTCTTTCAGTCTGCATTGGCAGGACTTGGCATTCCAGCTCAAAACCTGCAAATTCCGATGGAGGAAATCAGGGTAAAACTGTACTCGTCGGCTATTCAGGACTCTTACGAAATACAACTTAACTTACAAACCGGCAGCCCTGTATACGCCCGTGCCCTGGGAGCCCTGCTATCCCTCGGGTCCCGGATGCTCTCAACATGGGAAATGGGGGCTGCAGCAGAAGATTCATCCCTCGCCTTGCAGCAATTCGCCGGAATACTGCTTTCTGGCAGCCAGAAAACTGAAGGTAACAGGATCATTGTAGTGAGTAAGCAAGTCTCTCAAGAGGAACTTGCTTTACTTTTACATAACTTATTAGTATATTTTCAGCGAAATAAAACCTTTTAGATAAAGACGGAGAGGAATTCACCATGCCTACCTATGAATATGAATGCAAGACCTGCGGTCACACCTTTGAGGTATTTCAGAACATGAGCGATCCCGCAGTAAAATCCTGTCCTGAATTCGGCAAAGATGTGCGTCGTCTTATTAACGGGGGAACGGGCATCATTTTCAAGGGCTCCGGATTTTATGTAACCGATAAGGGAAGCTCTAAGTCATCTTCTGGCTCTTCCTCTTGTTCCACCTGCAGCAGTTCCGATTCTGGAACCTGCGCTTCTAAGACCGCCGTTTAACCTGCAATGCAGCTGCCGCTCCGGTTTT
>JAIWNU010000128.1 GCA_020216655.1 Treponema sp.
GTTCCAGGAGGAGGCAGGCGAATGATCGAAAACAGGCCTTTAACCTTAGTAAAGGGCCGCCAGACCCAGGCAACCCTGATGCGAAACTCTATTTTACGCTTTCTACACTATCTTTGGCTTACCCTGACCTGTCTTATCATACTGGTTCCGATATTGTGGATGATTAGTGCATCCCTGACTAAGGGGAAACTCCTTTCCGGCGTCCCCCTCATTCCGGACTTTAGCAAGTTTTCACTTGAACACTATGAATACCTCTTTACCTATAAAAGCCAGACAGGAGCCCAATTCTCTGACTTTGTTTCAGCATTTTTGCGGTCCCTGCAAATCGCTATCGCAAATACCTTTGCGGTAGTGCTGCTTACCACCATCACCGGTTTCGTATTCAGCCGCTTTAAGTTCCGGGGGAAAAAGTCGATACTGGTATCTTTCCTGCTCCTCCAAATGTTCCCTTCCTTCATGGGTATGATTGCCCTTTTTATGATCTACCGGACCTTTGGATGGCTCAATAAACCTATACTGCTCACCTTTATATATGCCGCAGGAGCGATTCCCTATAACACCTACCTTATCCGTGGGTATATGCGGTCGATCCCGCTATCCATTGATGAGGCAGCCCTTATCGACGGGGCCAGTAAGACCCAGGTGTTTACCAAAATCATACTCCCCCTTTCCACCCCGATTATCGGCTTTATTGCGGTAAATGCCTTTATGGCCCCCTGGATGGACTACATGCTGCCCAACCAGCTCCTTAACATGCAAAACCAGACCGTTGCAATCTTCCTGTACCGGCTCACCGATCCACTTATCACTCTTTACTATAATCCATTAAACTTCATGGCCGGAGCCCTGGTGCTCGCAACGCCTATTACGATTGTCCAATTCTATATGCAGCGCTTTATCGTTTACGGTATGGCTGCCGGCGCAGAAAAGGGTTAAAATGACTTGGGGGGGATGTCCAATAAGTTTGGGACATCCCCTTTTTTTTATATAGACTTGCGACACCCCAACAGATACAATACGAACCATGGAAGAACATCAAAATAAAGCAACCTTACCCCTTTGGACTGCTGCAAAAGCATGGTGGTCCGACACAGCTGCTCAAGAATGTAAGAATCTTAATTGGTTTTTTATACTTGCCATTTTTATTGCATCAACCATCGCTATAAGTCTTCCCTTTGCCGCAAACCGCTGGAGAGAAGCGGAGGCCGCTTCTCAAGCAAACCAGTACCCGGGCCTGGGGAATGCCTTTGAGGACTTAGCATCTAAAAACTTTGAGTTTTCTATCAGCTCAGGGAAAATGGCTGTAAGCAATTCCGAAGGCCCCCTTACTTTGAGCTCCGGAAACTGGGATATCCTTGTCAGCACCAATACTGATAAGTTACATGTTCAGGAAGCAATTGATATTGGCGAAACCAAGCAAGAATCGGAAACTGTGGAAAAAGAGAGCCGCCGCAATCTGCTTCAGCTGGGGCCAGACCGTTTTTTGATACGGAATGGTAATACAGGTATCCAAGTGAGCGCACCGCTTCAGGCCTTTGAGGGCTTTTCTTCCGATATATTAAAACAGGCGGCTCAAAACCGCAGGACCCTGTCGGATCTTATAGAAGGGCTCTTATTTACCGCCGCCTTTTCATCAATCCCTTCTATCATACTTACCCTCTTTCTTCTCATGTTTGTGCAAAACCTCGCCTTTGTGGTAATACTCGGCGTTATGCTTTCCTTTGCGGTATACCGTAAAAAACTGGGTGATGAATCGGGGCGAGTAATCCGGCCCCTGGAGGGTATAAAAATGGCCGCCGCCATCATGGCGGGGCCTGCTTTTGTCATAGGGCTTGCGGGACTTTTTATCCCGGCCTTTAAGGCTCCTTTTTTGTGGCTTGCCTATTCGCTCCTTGCGGGAATCCGAGTCGTGGTCCTCTACACAAGCCATTACCGCGGAGCCAATATCAAACGTGACTGACTATTGATATTGGCTCAACTATTTCACTATCTCGTACACCGCCGACTGGGCAGGATCTAAAGAGAGTGTCTGGCCTGCGGTGAGAATCGTACGGCCTTTGTCAGATACCAATCCTTGACTGCTGGTCCAGAGAAGGGCAAGTTTTACATCCTGGGGAACCTTAGCGGTAAATTGCAGGCTGTCCAGGTTATGGAGTATCAGGACCCGCTGGTTATCGGCCTCCCGCAGCCAGGCGAGCAGATAAGACCCATCAAAACCGGCCCAGGGAACAGTTGCGAAGGATCCCTGGCGGATTGCGGCGCTTGCCTGTCTGAGTTCGCTGAGCTTTAGATAATGCCGCAGGAGACTCTGCGGATCTTTAAGCTGGGCCTGGGCTGAGGGAGTCAGGGTGTTCTGGCCTGGCTCGATTTTGCCAGAGGTCTTCATCCACGTAACCGCCGGTTTTGCATCCGTATCGTTCCACCTAAAGGCATCCCGCCTGGCCACATCATCGTTTTTATAGCGCCGCCCGGTCATACCAAGCTCTTCCCCATAGTAGACATAAGGAAGCCCCGGTAAAGTCTGGTATATCGATGCGGCCATTTTTGCCCGACTCAGGACCAGATGTTTGGTGGTGCGAACCTGTTCCGAATCAGAGCTTTCGATCTGCCAGCCCTTTACCGCATCCAGGCTCAGGCTCGTCATGAGGGAGCTGATATAGCGGTCCTGGTCGTGGTTTGAAAGGAGCGGCGCGGGCTGGAAAGCCGGGATTTTGCTGTACTGACCATAAATATTCTGATACGAGTTGATAAAGCCGGTGGCGCTCATCCTGCGGACCGCATCGATTACCTGCCGGGCGGCGGGAAAATCAAAGAGGCCGTCAAATACGCCGGTATAGGACGTCACTTCCAGAAGATTTTCCGTCAGGACCTCGCCGATAAAATACACATCCGGCTTTACCCGCCGGGCCGAACGGCGGAGGTCGTTCCAGAATGTCCTGTTTAGTGCCAATGTGGGGGTCCCTGAAGGCATTTCGTTCGGATCAAAGGCATGTTTAGCCGCATCAAAGCGGAAACCGTCGACGCCCTTGTTCAGCCAGAAGGCAAGTATATCCTTGAGTTCGTTCACCACGTCCGTATTGTCAAGGTTGAGATCCGGCATACCCTCCCAGAAGGCGGAAAAGTATTCAAAAACAGAGCCATCTGGGCGTGTATACTTGTAGAACCGGCCCATACCGCTAGCGCCATAGGAAACGCCATTTTGCTTAGTCCGGTAATAATTTACATAGGGGCTCGATGCGGACTTCATGGCCTCCAAAAACCACGGGTGCTCCCTGGATGTATGGTTAAAAACCATATCAAGGATTATTTTAATTCCCCGCTTATGGGCTTCCCGCACTAACTCTTCAAAATCCGCCATGGTGCCCAGTTTAGGGTCTATAGCCTTGTAATCTTTTACATCATAGCCATGGTAAGAACTTGCAGGGTTAATCGGAGAAAGCCACAGGGCCGACACATTTAAATCGTTATGGGTCTCTGGATTACCGTCATTAAGGTAATCTAAAGCCTGGGTCAAGCCTTTAATATCACCATAACCGTTGCCATCGGAATCGGCGAAAGAATAGACAAGAACCTGATAGGCAGGCCCTGCGGCGTCCTTCCACCAGGGAAGGTCCTGAGCCTCAAGCGGCGCCGGAGAAAGCCAGCCAACCAAAAGCGAAACGATAAGAACAAAGAACATGTTCATCAAATTTCCTCCAAAATATCGCATGAAACACTTGCCCATGCATCAATCTGGGGCTAGTATATCATAACTAAACCGGTTTTGGAGACCCTTATGACAGATTTTTTATCACAATTGACCTATACCATTCGTCCAGGAACGGAGCGGATATTAAGCTGGGCGGACCGGGAACGGGGTTATATTGATGTACATTCGGCCCATTTTGCCGCAGGCGCTGGCTATGTACGGGGCAATCTGTGCAGATGTAAGGATGTGCTGCTGGGTTCTGGCCGGGACCTTATTTCCCGGTCCGACACAAGCGTGTCCGCATCTCCGGGGGAAATCCGGTTTAGTTATCGCAGCGATGAGCTTGCTTTGTCCCTGCTTTTAGGGCAGGGCGCCCTATGGCTTTCCTTTTCATCAAGCTGTGCCCTCTTGCTCCCCAAAACCGATACCCCCTGGTGCTATGACACCAGAATTGTCGAAGGCAAGACCATACATTTGATAAGCAGGGACGCTAAAAAGGCTTCGGGGCCCGCAAAAAAGGCTGCCGGAGAAGAACCTTTACCGTCGGGCGAAGCGGTGGCCATTGCATCCACAGAACCAATTGAAATAAAAGGCCTGCATGGATCGGAGCCACTGCACAGTACAGGGATTATCAAAATTCCAGAGGGTTATGAACTCTGCCTGCTAAAAAAATCTTCACCAGGGACCATTAATAATGGCACCGGGAAATCGGCACAAACCGAAGTCTACATTGCCTGGGGCGGGGATTCGGCCGACAAAGCTGCGGCCCTGGCGGCCCAGAACGGCAAGGCCCTTCATCAACAAAAAATAGAACAATTCTTTTCTTCCTTTACCTTTCGCTCAGGGAACGAAGCTTTTGACAGGGCCCTTGCTTGGGCTGCCTTTTCTGGCTGGACCATGGTTACCCGTGAGTACGGCCTTGGCATCTGGGCGGGACTTCCCTGGTTCCGGGACAATTGGGGCAGGGACACCTTTATCGCCCTGCCAGGGATACTTCTCGTTACAGGCCAGTTTGCAGAGGCAAAGGAAATCATTGCCACCTTTGCGGAACGGCAGGAGAAAGATCCAGCCAGTCCCAACTACGGGAGGATCCCCAACCGCTGGCGAAATCCCCAGGATGTTATCTACAACACCGTAGACGGCACCCCCTGGTTTATCCGCGAAGTCTGGGAATATGTGGAATATACTGGCGACACCGCCTTTGCCCTTGCCATGAAGGGCGTCATCGACCGGGCTCTGGAAGCGGATCTTGGCCGATGCGACGAGTACGGATTTTTAACCCACGGGCCGGCAGACACCTGGATGGATGCCCGTATTCGGGGCAAGGAGCCCTGGTCCGAACGGGGAAACCGGGCAGTAGAAGTGCAGGCCCTGTTCTATACGGCTCTGCGCTGCGGCGAAAAGATCGCCCGCCTCGCAGGGGATTCGGCGCGGGATGCTCTGTACCGCACACGGGCAAGCGCGTTAAAAGAACAGTTTCTTGCCCGTTTCTGGTTCCCTGAACATGGCCGCCTGGCAGACCGGCTTTTAGATCCCGCCTCTCCTGGTGTGGGGTCATCCGCAGAGCCGGATCTCCGCAGCAGGCCCAATGCGCTCCTTGCCGTCACGGTTCCCGCCATACTTCCCCAAGAGGAAGCCCTTTTGCCAGAAGAAATCCAGCGCCAGGTCCTTAAAGATGTATACCGGGAACTGGTCTATCCCTATGGCGTGGCGAGCCTTTCCCAGGAGGACCCCTATTTTCACGGCCACCATGACGAATCGCAGTTCTATCACAAGGACGCGGCCTACCACAACGGTACCATTTGGCTCTGGAACTCAGGTTTTGTCCTGGAAGCCCTGCTCCGCTTCGGCCGTACCGGAGAGGCAGTAAAGCTCCAAGAGGAGCTCTGCCGGCAGGTACTGGAAGACGGAGCTGTTGGAACCTTAAGCGAAAACAGCCATGCCCTGCTTGCTCCAGACGGACTCCCCACCCATTCGGGAACCTTTTCCCAAGCCTGGAGCGTCTCCGAGCTTGTGCGGGTCGGTATGCAGTCCTGGCTCGGCATTCGTTTCTGCCTTACAGAAAGACGTATTAGCATTGCACCCCATCCAATACCTACCGCTGCGGCAAATCAGGCGGGACCATCGGCTCAAGTGGATTCAGCGATTCAAACTGCCGCCCTTCATTCCTTGTCCGGCGCAGCCGCTTTTGGCCGCGGCAGCCGTCTCCATGTTCAGTTTGATGAAATAGAAACGGGCTTCCATCTTACCCTGTCCTGGGACCGCGTAAATCCGGGCGATCCAGAAACCCTTGATGCAGAATGTACCGTTCCATATCAGAATGAATTCATCTCATGGAAGACCAAATTGGAGGGCGGACAATCATACCAATTTAGCTGGGATCGGGATAAGAAAATTCTTACGAAAACTCAAGTTTTACGCTCTGGAGAAAGGAAGCCTGGAAATTTGAGGGACCTTACCCAAGATCCCGCTGCGGTTATCTCGGAAGAAACCCTTGCCTTTAAGAGTGAACCAAACCACAGGCTTACAGAACAGTGGGAAGCAGCGAGTCCCCGGCTCCCCGCCTTTAACAGGCCAAGCCGGGAAAAAAACTATCTAGAAAAACAAATACTTTCTGGTCTTTATAACCAAGGGCCCATCGAAAGTCTCCGCGCCTGGTACGATTCAAAGGAATTTGCCCGTTCATACCATACTGATGAAGAACTAGGGGCAATTTGTACACCCTACTACACCGATTTTAAAGTCTGGGCGCCCACCGCAGCAGAGGTAAGCCTCTACATCTGGCGCACCGGCGCGCCGAGCACAGGTTCGCCGTTTTCAAGCCCACCGCGCACAGATACGTCGCTTGTGGACGAGTCCCTCGAAGTTCACCGTATGTACCGGCAGGACAAGGGGGTCTGGCATATAAGGCTTTCAGGGGACTACCACGGCCTCTATTATACTTACCGGCTGCGAATCCACGGCCTAGAACGGGAAACTATAGACCCCTACGCAAAAAGCGCGGGCCTCAACGGCAAACGGGGCATGATCCTGGATCCCCGGCGTCTTGAACCTGAGGGTTGGCAAAACTGGTCACCCCCGGCCCTGCAATCCGCAAATAATGCCATCATCTGGGAAGTCCATATTCGAGACCTCACAAGCCACAGGAGCTGGCAGGGCCCAGAAGAACTCTGCTGCACTTACCTGGGGGCCGCATGGAGCGGTCCCCAATCGGCAGGTACCGGCTTTGACTACATCCGGTCTCTCGGCGTTACCCATGTGCAGCTCCTCCCCATTTTTGACTTTGTCTCGGTGGACGAAGGCCGCGTCAGAGAACCTGAATATCGCTCTCTCCCCCAGAACGGCGCCTTTAACTGGGGCTACGACCCGGGAAATTACATGGTCCCGGAAGGTTCCTATGCCACAAGTCCCGCAGACGGCGCAAGCCGGGTCCTGGAACTGCGGAGCCTTGTCCAGGCCCTTGGAAAGGCTGGTATCGGAGTCATTATGGATGTGGTATATAACCATGTACCGGACTACCGGCGTTCCGCCCTGGAAGCCTGCGTCCCGGGCTACTATTTCCGCGGCCGGCGGGATTCAGGCGCTGGAGACGACACGGCCAGCGAACGGTACATGTTCCGCAAATACATGATCGACAGTCTCCGCTGGTGGCTTACCACATATAAGCTATCGGGCTTCCGTTTTGACCTTATGGGCCTGCATGATGTGGAAACCATGAATACAATTGCAAGGGAATTAAAAAAGATAAAACCAGACCTGCTCCTGTACGGCGAAGGCTGGAACATGTACGGCGGGTCCCGGAGCAAACGGGGTCTTTCCATGGCAAGCCAGCTTAATATACACCTGCTGCCCGACTACGGTATGTTCAACGACGCCTTCCGGGACGGCGTAAAGGGCTCCGTGTTCGATGCCGCCAGTCCTGGCTGGATACACGACGGCCGATATACAGAAAGCGTTAAGTTCGGCCTGGTAGGTGCGGTTCATCATCATGATGTTCACAACCATGAAGTCAGCGGCACCACCCGGCCCCAGCCATGGACAGAGCGGAGCGCTTCATCTATCAATTACCTGGAAGTCCATGACAACCTGACCCTTTACGACAAGCTCCAGCTGGTGGAAAGCCGCCGGGATCCAGCGTATTACGGGCAGCTCCAGCGCCTTGATCTTACCCTACTCCTTGCGAGCCAGGGCATCCCGGTGCTGCATGCGGGCATGGAGTTTTTACGGACCAAGGAAGTCCCCGCAGAGTGGATAACACAGGGCGGTATTGATAAATGCATAACCGACCCAGCCACCGGCAGGCAGTTCTGCCATGACTCCTACAAGGCGGGGGACCTCTTAAACGGCCTTGATTGGGAGCGGGAAGCCCGTGAGCACGCAACCGTAAACTATGTGCGCTTTCTTATTAGACTGAGGAAAGAACGACCTGGTCTCCGGCTCGAACATGGCAATGCCATCCGCAAGGCCATATCGTTCCTTAAAGAAGCAGAAGGGCTTTTGGTCTGGCAGATTGATGAACGGGCGGCCGATGTAGGGACCTCGGTGCTGATTATCGCCGCCAACAGCCGTCCAGAGCAGGCCCAGATTCCCCTCCCCCAGGGGACCTGGCAGCTCCTTGCGGACAGCGCCGCTGCTGCAGTCTGGGAAGCCGGAACGGGGCCGGTGATTGACCAGAGTCTTACCATTCCGGCCAAGGGGGCTCTCGTGTTACTAAAATAGCCTACCGCTTTTCCACCAGGTATAGGTACTCGGTGACATGGATCGGCCGGCTTTTAAGGTTGCGGCTGCCCCGGAAGGTGTTATAGCGGCTTTCCAGAACCTCAGTCCGGCCGATTCGGTTCAGGAGGCTAACCATATCCTGTAGGGGGATATAACCTTCGGAGTTAAAAGAAACAAGCAGGTATTTTGCTTTGATACGTTCAGTAAGCTCGCTCAAGGCGCGGTAGGCTTCCTGGCGGCTGTTGTAAGCCGAACGGCGCCAGTTTTCAGGAATGCCCGAAACGGGGCTTACCGATTCGGGGCGCCGGTACTCGGCAATTAAGTTCAACATAAAGTAGTTTGACCCGTAGGGGTGCTGGTTGTAAGGGGGGTCAAGATATGCCAGATCAACCTCATCAACCTGATCGACTAAACGATTTGCATCCTCTTGATATACGGCAACATGGGATTCAAAATTGCTAAAGATCGGCATAGGCAAATAGATGGGCCCCAGTATCCGCGTGAGAGCATCCCCCTTTTTGCCGCCGAATTGGCCAGTGCCGGTTTCGGTGTTTTTGTAAAAGCCCTTAAAAACGCCGGCGGTGTTGGCGTGGACCGAGGCTTCCGCTAAAAGGGGTGCAATAAAATAGTACCTCAGGGGCTGGGGAACCTGTTCAATCAGGGTACGGGCTGTATCAATATAACGGGCATTGCGGGGCGTATAAAAACACCGCTCTCCCTTCTGGATATGGTTCATATCCTTCGGCGCATAGAGCTCGCTGATAAAACCGGGCACAAGCTTTTCTTCCGTCAGCTGGGACATGAGCCAGCCATACCAGTGTATAAGTTCTTCTTTGTCCAGGGCGCTCTGATTGGCTAAATAACATGAATTGATAATATAAGAATATAGTTCCAAATCGTTTGCCACAAGGCGTTCAGAGTATCGTTTTAAATAGCGGGCCACCACACCGCTCCCGGAAAAGACATCAAAAGAGGCGATCCGTTCCTTTCCGATTCTCTGGCGGACCATATCAAGGCCCTGCCCGATAAAATGGAGCAGGGCCCGTTTGTTCCCTATATAGGTGATGAGCTGTTCTGAGAGGTAAGCAGGGTGTTCATTATCAGCAATCATGTTAATGCTACAATCATCATGCTACCTGATTCTCCTCTATAATTTCGTTGTAGGCTTTGGTGTCCTTGTGCAGTTCATCTTTCAGCGGATGCAGTTTGCGGAGGGCAATTTTCCTGAACTGGTAGACCGTTACCGCAATGTTTGCAAGCAGTGCGAGCAGACTTACCACAAAGAATGCAGCTGGATTGTGGGTCGTCGGCACCGGAACCATGCGGTCTACGAAGGCGGGCACGGTCATAACAAACATAGCCCAGAGGCTCAAGGTCGAAGCCCGATGCTGGAGCCAGGCGCCCTTCTTTATAAAGAAGGCGGGGATAGTACAGGAAAGAAGAAGAATAAGCCCTGCATAAAAGGAATGATCGGCAATACAGTTATACACATAGGCGAAATTCCACAGGTCATAGGCAATAATCCAGGGCCAGATCATATCGGGCCAAATCATATCCTTGGATGAATCCTTAGAAATCCGTATACCCATCCACCCGCTGATCGTAATGATATTGAGCAGCCCCGCAATCCCGTTCATAATATTCCAGGGCCCCGACATAAGCCAGAGGTTATCCGCATAGCCGCCATTCCAGAAACCAAAAGAAAAGACCTGAAAATCCCGGATAACCGCTTCCAAAATATTCACCGCTAGAATAAAGGGCGGAAAACGGAGGGCCCACTTGTTGGACGCAAGCCCCGGAATAAATCGGATCGCCATAAAACCGAGGGCACCGGCCAGAGCTGAATAGGTTTTGACCCAGACAAACCAGGTACCAGTTCCATATTCGTTACCCGGAGCGTTTGTTGTAGGCCATACAAAGAGGGTTAAAAAAAGAGGCACAAAGAAAAAGAGCACCAGGCCTCCCCATTTTGTGGTGCGTCCCAGCTCATTAAAGGCCATGAGGGCAAAGAGAATGAAAAGACCGATGCCCCAGCTTGCTGCGTTTGGCACGTTGTACAGTAATCCCATAAGTTCTCCTTGGGCGAGTATTGTAAAACAGGAAAAACAGAATGGCAAGATTTTTATCTAGTGTATCTATAAGGAATGTCATACAATTATTGTCGTGAAGCCCGATTTAAATGAAATAAATAATTGGAAAAGTGCCTTTCTTGTAGAACAGGGCAAGGAAGTACAGAGTAAACGCCTGGCGAGGGATCTTTCGATTCTAGAATTATCCCGCATGATAGGTGTTCACCGTAATACCATAACCGCTATTGAACAGGGCAAACACGATTATTCATCTCTTATTAGCACCAACTTGTTTTCTGCATTGGGCGCCCGGGCCGTATATATTACCAGGAATGCGGAGCTCCTTGAGTTAGCTGCGGATTCGGTAACTTTTGAACAGACTCGGGATATTATAAAAATGCGCCCGGCCAACCAAATCATGATAATAGGCAAACAGATACGACAGTATCGTCATTCCCAGAACCTTACCCTTGCAGAAGCGGCGGCCCATTGCGGCTTGCATCCCAACAGCCTTTGGAATCTTGAACACGGCCTTGTGGTCCCATCCATGTTTACCCTGCACCGGCTTTACTATTGTATGGGCGTGCAAAAACTCACGGCCTGCTACGATTCGCTGCAATTGCTTGGGTGAGACTAACCATTTTCACAATAGGATGTGCATCCCACCTCTATTTTAGAGATAGGTTTATAAGTGCAGCATAACACTGGCCGGCTTTTGTTCCTTGTCTGCGGTAACACAATGGTTGTTACCATTATGTATCGTGGAGTAAATCATGAAAATTCGCCGCTTTTTAGCCCTCTTTGGTGCAGGGATGCTTGTCCTGTCTTGTGACCTCAGCATAAATCCTAACAACACGGATATAATTACCCCCCACTATGCGGATAACGTTACAGTAGTCTCAGGGGAGATTACGAGTTCAACCACCTGGATAGAAGGCCGGGTCTACTATCTTGATGATCCGGTTTATGTGAGTAACGGGGTAACCCTCACCATTCAGCCTGGGACTATCGTTAAATTCAGCGCCGATGCCCACCTCCATATAGAAAATGGAGCGACCATTGTGGCAAACGGTACCGCAGAAAAGCCTATTTATTTTACCTCTATCCGGGACAACATCGGAGGAGACTCGATTACCAACGACGATCCGACCGGGCCCGCAAGGGGGGACTGGAAACAGGTGTGGGTATTAAGTGGATCTAACTCAAACCAGCTGAGCTACTGCCACTTCCGCTATGGCGGCAAGGAAAATGTAAGTGTCCTTCATGTAGACGGCAAGGGCAGCATTGACCATTGCTTTGTATACTATAACCTGGGAAGAGATGATCCTTGGTATGATGATACGGGGGCGGCCCTGACCATTACCGACATAAGCCATGGGGTAACGCTTACCAACACGGTCTTTTACGAAAACCGCTGGCCCCTTTCCATGGCCGCAAACATGAATCTGGATAACTCAAACAGCTTCTCCTATGATGCGGATAACGACCCGGCAACTCCAGCCCTTAACAATTACTTTCAGGGAATACATCTTATTGGTGGCGAAATTACCGGGACAACAAGCTGGAACGAAACCGAAGTACCCTACTGCCTCTTCAACGATATGATTTATATTCCTAACGGTGCATCCTTAAGTATTGCAGCAGCAGGGGCCGTAAAAAGCTCAGGACCCGGAGCAGGTTTTTTCATAGAAGGAGGGGGGACCTTTAATAACACAAGCAGCACCAGGTTCACTTCCTACAGGGATGATACGGTCATGGATGACACCAACCACGATGGCAGTGCAACCCAACCCGGTAATACGGACTGGTACGGAATCTGGGATGTTGCGGCAGACTTATTCCGTACAGGTGCCAACATCACCTATGCGGCTAATGATATTTAATCTGAAATAGTAAACACTCACCCGACGAGTCTCTTCATTGCAACCCGCCCAAGGCCCGAAGAGTCCCTAAACGGCTACCCGCCCTGAGCGGGTAGCCCGCAAGGGGCAGCGCGGCAAGGTAAATACTACCTACTATCACTGCATTGGCGCCCGCCTGAACCCCTTTAAAGTCATTTTTTTAACAAAAGTTCAAATATTCTCTTGCCTTTTATTTAACTGTTTATTATTTTAACTCTTGTTAAAAGAATAGTAATTCTTATTTTTCAGGAGTAGCCATGCGGACCTTTTCGGAAGCCCAGTACGAAGAAACAAAGCACAACATTCTTAAAGCAGCGCTGGACATCTGTGCCTCCGAAGGATTCGAGGGACTTACCATAGAAAAGGTGGCGCGGCGGCTTGGACTTACCAAACCAGCCCTGTACCATTATTTTAAAAACAAGGAAGCCCTCCTTGTGGAGCTTACCCTCCAGTACCTCGAAGCAGGAAACCGGGACATTTCCCGTATACTTTCGGAACAAGCCCTGCCCCACCAGGAACGGCTCAGAAAGCTCCTGGAATACTATATAGTCCAGGGAAAAGAAGAACCGGGCTACTTTTACCTCCAGCACCACATCAATAATCTTTTAGAAATTCTAAGCCCATCTCAGGAAAAGGAGCGGATCCGTATCCTTTCGTACCAAATACCCCGCACCATTATGGAGTTTATCCAGGAGGGCATCCAGGCAGGAGTCTTTACCGCCATGGATCCTATGACTATGGGAACCCTCATCCTGAGCATGCTGAGCGGAGTGCTCCTTCACTCCAGCATGCCGGGGATTAAACATATGCCCGCAGAAGAGCTTAGCCGTATGGTAAGCCACATTATCCTACAAGGAGTACAGCCATGAGTTTTAGACCCATCGCTCGCTTTATCACCCGGTATCCGGCGCTCATCATCGCCGGTATCATCGCCATAACCATAGGACTTGGGGCCGGCATGACCCGGCTCAAGCTGGATACGGACCTGACCGACGACATACCCTCCACGATCCCGGAAAAGGCCTTTTACGACCAGGTTGGGAAAATCTTCCCCTCCGACGACTTTTTGCTCATCGCCCTTACCAAATCCAAGGGCATCTTTACCCCCGAAGTGCTTAGCCAGGTAAAGGACTGGAGCGACCGGATAGAGCTTTTGCCTGGTGTTAAATCGGTACTGTCCCTGAGTTCAGCAAGCCTCATAAAGGGAACCGAAGGTGGCATTACTATCGAGCCTGCCATGCCGGAAGTTCCCCAGACTCAGGAAGCTCTGGAAGCCTTTAAGACAACCATCCTTTCCAATGACCTGACCAAAACCCTCATCGGCAAGGACGGTAAGTCTACGGCCCTCATTATTACCCTGAAGGAGAACCTGGACACCACGCCGGTTCCCCGCTTTATCGTACAGGTGCCGGCAAATCAAAAAGAAACGGTCCTTGCAGCCCTAGAGACAATAGCCGGAGTCCAGAAGGTATATTCAGGAGATACAGCGGAAGAACGTTTTGACCTGGCCGCGATTTATGCGACGGATCTTCAGAAAAGCGCGAAAAAGGGAAATGCGGCCATCCTTGTGGTTCCCGCCCCGGAGACAAATATCACGGAACTAAAAACAGCTCTTACCAAAGAACTGGCCGACAAGGCAGGAAAAGCGGGCAGTCTAAAACTCCTTTCAGGGGGCATTCCGTTCTACGACCGCATAAGTCATACCCTGCCGCTTCTCCAGAACAACACGGACGGGAAACTTTACATTTCCGGGTCCCGGGCCGTAAGCGGCATTGTAACCCGGCTCCTCGTAGCAGACCTTTCCATGCTTTTCCCCATCGTTATTCTCATCATTATCGGGGTGCTTTACCTGAGCTTCCGGTCTGTCCGGGGAGTCCTCCTCCCTCTGGGTAATGTTATAATTTCGGTTATCTGGGCCATGGGGCTCATGGGCTGGCTAGGACAGGCAATTTCCAACGCTACCATGGTGCTGCCCATCATCCTCATTGCCGTAGGGACCGCCTACACCATCCATGTCATCAACCGATACTACGAAGAGCTTGGCAAGACAAGCGATAAAATCACCGCCATAGAGGAAACGGTAAGCCATGTGGCCCTGCCGGTTTTCCTCGCCGGGGCCACAACCTTTATCGGCTTTATGTCCCTGGCGGTTTCCCGTATCGACGCGCTTAAAATGTTCGGTATCCTCTCGGCCCTGGGTATCCTTTTTGCCCTGGTCTTAAGCCTCACCCTGACACCGGCAATCATGGTTGTCCTGAGACCTCCCCGCCAGGCTTTTCACCGGGAAACCCAGGGCAGGGGCCGTCTTTCCAAGGCCCTCGGCAATCTTGGCAGCACCGTTGTCCGCCATCCCCGCATCACCGTCAGCGTAAGCCTCGGGCTCCTTATCTTCCTTGCCATCTTTATTCCCCGGGTAAAATTCGAAACCAATACCATCAATTCCTTTAAGAAGGGAAGCGAAGTCCGGACTGCCTCAGAATACCTCAACGAAAACTTTACGGGTATTACAGTGATGACCATCATTGCCAGCACCCAGGAAGAGGGAGCTATTCTTGAGCCCGCGACGCTCAAGGTGGTGGACGGCCTCCAGGCCCGGCTTGAATCCCTACGGCTCTACAAAGAAAAGGTTATCGGCCCTGAAAACCCCAACTGGGCTAAGGGAACACCGATTGTGGGCGGGTCCCAGTCCATCGTTACCTTTATTAAGGGTATTAATAAGGCCTTTAACGGCGACAACGAAGCCTACAACAAGGTGCCGGACGAAGAAAACCCCGTACCGGTCACCACCGAAGTGTACCGCTACACCGGGAACACCCTCACCGAAAAGGACTCTGAAACAGGCGAGGTGCTGGCCACCTATACAGAAGGCAAAGACTTCTCCGTCTCTGGTGGCAAGGCCCTGCTCGACATGGGAGATTATAAGCGCCAGGTAGACCTCACTACCGGAAAAGCGACGGACATTATCCCCGGCAGAACCTATGTGGGCCAGCTTGTCTTCCAGTATGAAAACTCAGGAAAACCCGAAACCATCGAGACCTTCCTGGACAGCCCCCGGAAGACATTGAAAATCAACGTGTTCATTAAAACCGCAAGTTCCACCCTTATCGGCCAGGTTCAAAAAGAAGCCCGGACCTATATCGCGGCTAATTTCCCCAAAGAAGTTTCGGCGGATATCACCGGTCTTTCTAACCTGACCCTCGCGGTCCTGAGGCTCCTCGTGGAAAGCCAAATTTCCTCCGTCCTTTCATCACTCATTATCGTGTTCCTCTTTATATCTCTCCTTTCCCGGAGCCTTGTGGAAGGTTTCTTTTCGATCATCCCCTTGAGCGCCTCGCTGCTCTTTAACTTCGGCCTCATGGGACTCTTTAACATCCCCATCGATATTTCCACCGCTACCATCGCCTCTATCGGTATCGGCGTCGGCATCGACTACACCTTGCACTTCCTGGAACGGCTTAAGAGCTTTATCTGCCACATGGAATACGACGATGCGGTCCGGGCCACCATGGAAACCACCGGCAAGGGCATTTTCTTTAACGCCCTGGCGGTAGCCGCGGGCTTTGCGGCCCTCATGGCAAGCCAACTCCGGGGGAACTTCTTTATGGGACTCCTCCTTGCCCTCATCATGGTAACAAGCTCCACCTTTGCGGTGACCCTGCTTCCGGCCCTGCTCAAACTGGCCAAGCCGAAGTTCCTGCACAAGGAGGCCCTGAAGAGCGTCTGCGAAGACGATTTATAAGAACGAACCCGCCACAGGTCCACACCGGAGACCGAGCGGTTTAAAAAGGGACCGCATAGCCGGTCCCTCAGAACAGCATAAGGAGTTATCTATGAACCAGAAAGGATTTATTAGTTTGATGAGCGCCGCCCTCTTGTTTGGCGGCATCAGTTTCAGCGCCGCGGCACAGGACATCAATCTGGATGCCCTCCTTGCCCGGAACGAAAACCAGCCCCGCCCGGCCGCCACCGAAGGGGACATGAAAATGATTATCGTGAATAAAGCCGGTCAGGAACGGGTTCGGGAAATTAAGGCATATTCCAAGACCGAGGCGGACGACACCACGAAGCAATCCCTTATCTTCCTTTCACCGGCGGATGTACGGGACACCCGGTTCCTCACCATAGACTACAAGGACCCCGCCAAGGACGACGAGCAGTACATTTACATACCGGCTCTCCGCAAGGTCCGTACCATCGGTACGAGCGGCGGTGAATCCAAGACCGGCGCCTTCCTCGGATCCGACTTTACCTTTGCAGACATCGGCGCTCTGGACCGCAAGAACTTCTCGGTTAAACTCCTTGGGCCCGACAGCCTCGCCGGCCGACAGTATGCCAAGGTAGAGTACAGCGCCAAGGGTCCCCAGGTCATTAAAAACTACGGGTACAGCAAAATTGTCCGCTGGATAGACTTAGAAAACGCCACCACCAAACAGAGCGAATACTATGACGCCTCAGGCAAGCTTGTAAAACGCCTCGTGATCCAGAACCAGCGCCTCGTGGACGGCAAATACTGGCAGTTCGATGCCATGGAAATGCAGAACCTGGAAACCGGCGGCAAAACAATCTGGCAGTTTGTTAAAACCACCATTCTGCCCAGTATCGATGACAAGTACTTCACTGTCCGCTTTATCGAGCGGGGCCGCTAAGGGCTATAGGAAGTCATAAGTGAGGAGGCATGATAAAAAACTCATCCGGGAGGGTCGGTGGATAGAGTATACTGGACCGGAAGACCGGGACAGCTAGGTTACTGTTCGTCATTACGTATGGTCCGAGAGACC
>JAIWNU010000129.1 GCA_020216655.1 Treponema sp.
CTGGCTGTGCTGGGCTCCGTATTTGTTACCCACCGAAACCCTGACCACCAGAGGCATTTTGAGTAATCCCGCAGACATAGCCTGCCACTTGGAAGCCTGGTTAAAGAGTTCGTCTCCCGCCCGCCCCATAAAGTCGCAATACATGAGCTCTACTACCGCCCGGCCTCCTGATAAGGCATAGCCCACGCCGGCTCCTACAATGGCAGCCTCGGAAATAGGACTATTAAAGAGCCGGTGGTAGGGGAGTAGTTCCGTAAGCCCACGGTAAACCGCAAAGGCGCCACCCCAATCTCGGTTTTCTTCTCCCCAGGCTGCCATGGTGGGGTCCTGGGTAAACCGATATGCCAGGGCTTCAAAAAGCGCATCCCGGTATTGGAATGCCTTGTTTTTCGATACCGGTTTCCCTTCACTGTCGTAGCCATACCGAGCCTTTCCTTGCAGGGCCTTTACCCGTGGGTTGTCTTCCAGTTTTTGGAGGAGTTCCACCGGTCGGTCTTCCATTTTATCAACCTTACCATTGGAATACATAACCGACTCAATAAATTGGCCCTGTACCCGTTCAGAAATGTTATCATCTGTGGCGAGTTTTACTATTTCACGCAGCTTAGTACCGATGGCTGCCCGTAGGGTTTCCAATTTTGCCTTTGTTACAAGCCCGTTTTCCACTAGGTATGTTCCATAAGACTCAATGGCATCCGATTCCTGCCAGAGTTTAATTTCTTCCTGGGTGCGGTAACTCGAAGCGTCCGAGGGAGAATGGCCTGATATTCGGTATGTCAGGGTATCGAGTAATACGGGTCCCTTGCCTGCTAAAAGCAGTTCTTTTTTCCTGCTAATTGCTTCTGCCACAGCCAGGGGATTGTAACCATCCACCCGTTCACTGTGCATATTGTCCGGGTTTACCCCTGCGCCGACTCGGGCAAGTACCTGGTAGCCCATAGTTTCCCCCATGGTTTGGCCACCCATACCGTAAAAATTGTTAAAGAAGTTAAAGAGAATGGGCGGAGCTCCACCTGCTTCTTTTGGCCACAGGGTCCGATACTGGTCCATGGAAGCCAGCATCATGGCTTCCCAAACGGGACCACAGCCCATGGATGCATCACCAATATTGGCAATGACAATGCCCGGCTTCCGGTTTATCCGTTTGTAAAGGGCCGAACCGGTCGCTATGTCTGCCGACCCTCCCACAATAGCGTTGTTTGGCATGGAACCGAAGGGGGTAAAGAATGCATGCATGGAGCCCCCAAGCCCCCTGTTAAAGCCCGCTTTACGGGCAAAAATTTCTGCCAAAGTACCATAGAGTACAAAATTTTCTGCCAAGTCCTTTATGTTTGTGTAAGGCGCTTTTTCAGCTATTCTTAGGGTTTCTCCGTTGAGAAACCCCTTCATAATAGTTTCGAGATGTTTTTCATCCAGTTGCCAAATGGCAGAATAGCATTTTGCAAGAATCTCTCCGTGGCTCCGGTGGCTTCCGAAGATAAAGTCATCTATGCTAAGATTGATGCATTGTCCTACTGCAGCCGCTTCCTGGCCTATGGATAGATGGGCTGGTCCCTTGTGGTTATACTCAATACCGTTCCAAGAGCCCATGGTTTTAATGGAATTAAGCATACTCTCAAATTCCCGGATGGTAACCATATCGTACCAGACCCGGATAAGCCGTTCTTTACCATAGGTAGCCTGTTCTTTCTTAATATCCGGTTTATATTGATTTACCGGAATATCATTTATTTTTATAACCTGGGCTTTCCGCACTTCCGCGGGGCTTATTAATAGTGATTTCGGCATATAGTATAACTCCTTTTTATAGAGAAATTTACATTGTCCATACGACGTCTCTGATTGTTTCGCTTACCGTAGGGTGAGGAAAGATGATTTCCCGAACATCCTGAATGCGCATCTCCTGTTCGATAAGGGCCGCTGCACCCCAGATAAATTCCGAAGCATAAGAGCCAACGGCGTGAACACCGAGGATCCGGTCGTTAAAGGCACTGACAATTACTTTGCAGGAACCGGGGGCGGCAAAGCCATTTTCTGCTGCAAAGCGACCGGAAATCCGCATGGGAAGGCTCCCTTTTTTAATGGCCAATCCCCGTTGTTCTGCTTCTTGTTCAGTAAGTCCCACACCGGCCGCTTCAGGAATACCGTACACCGCCCAGGGGACCGCGTCGTACCGCATCCGGTCCGTGGGCACTGTCGGCTGTTTTCCCTCCAGCCGGTCTAGGTAAGCAAGAATATCGGTTACCGCCACTTCCCCCATCCGGTAAGCAGAATGGGCAAGGAGGCTTTTGCCGGTCACATCACCGGCGGCCCAGATCCCAGTCAGATTGGTTCGCATCCGATCATCCACGGCAATTCCCTGCCGACTTATATCAAGGCCAAGTTGTTCTACTCCCCAGCCCTGGAGTTCGGGCCGCCGGCCCGCTGCCATGAGAATCAGGTCCGCATCAACTTTCAGGGCTTCTCCTACCTTGTCTCTATAAAAGACTCTTCCTCCATCGATGTGTTCTACCCGGCAGCCAAGCTTAAAGTTCACAGTCTTCATTGCCCGCCGCATAAGCGGTGCCTGTTCACGATCCATAAAGGGGAGAATCTCATCCATCATTTCAATAACTGTTACCTTGCTCCCCAGGGCCGAAAAAAGGGAAGCAAATTCTACACCAATGACCCCGCCACCGATGACGGTTAATGCGGCGGGCACCTCTTGAATCGAAAGGAGGGCCGTAGAGTCTACAAGCTTGTCATTCCCTGCACTGCCGGGAAGAGGTGGTATGGCTGGAATGGAACCGGTAGAAATGAGCACAGTCCGGCTTTCAGCTTCCTGGACCATACCGTCTTTACCAGTGATGCGGACCTTAGCACCATTGCTTCCCCGGGGTGGGGCCATAAGTTCTGCCCTGCCTTCTTTGACCGTTACTTTGTATTTATCTAGCATCCCTGAGATGCCCGAACGCAGCTTTTCCACCACCTCGGTTTTCCACGCTTGGATAGCCTTCCAGTCATAGAAAACCTTGTCGCAGTGAACACCGAATCGCTCTCCCTCGAGCGCATGGCTATATAGTTTTGCCGAGTTGAGCAGTGTTTTCGTAGGAATGCAGCCCACATTAAGGCAGGTACCGCCAAGAAAACTTTTTTCTATTAACAGAACCTTTTTCCCATGGTGACCAAGCCGCTCTGCCGCCAGATACCCTGCAGGTCCGCCGCCTATAATTATCACGTCATACATATCTTGTGTACTCCCTTATCTCTACAATTCTTAGCGGGCAAGCCAAAGATCTATCTGGCTAATTGTGTCACAAAGGGCCTTTAAAAACCGGGCAGCCGGCGCTCCGTCTACAACCTGGTGGTTAATGGTAAGGCTCAATCCAATATGGGGTACAAACTCGATGTCCCCAGGAACCCCCTGAATTTTCGCAATTGGTTTAAGCTCGATGCTGCAAACCCCAAGGATAGCCACTTCCGGTATATTGATTACCGGTGTAAAGCTTTCGATGCCCAAGGCTCCCAGGTTTGTAACAGTAAAGGTAGAACCATTAAGTTCATCCGCCGTAATAGTGCCATTCTGGCAGGCCGCAGCGAGCCGTTTTGCTTCTGTTGAAATTTGTGCTAGGCTCAGATGGTCTGCATTTCGTATCACCGGTACCATAAGACCCCGTTCTGTATCCACCGCAAGCCCCAGATGAACTGACCGATAGGTGATAATACGGTCATCTATTTTATGTGCATTCATGAAGGGGTAATGAGACAGAACACGGGAAACAGCAAAAAGCACGAGATCGTTAATAGTAATACCCGATAATCCAAGATCTTGGTTCGATGCCTTAAATCGCTGTCGCAACTCTTGCAATTTGTCTGCCCGGGCATGGCTATTCAAGGTAAATTGGGCTGTTGAGGAGAGAGACTGGAGCATCCGGTCGGATATGATTTTTCTAATACCCTTAATGGGTGTTTCAATCTGTTCTGGTGTTCCTGCGGCTGCGGCTTGCGATGGATCCGATACAGCAATGGAATGGGCCTCTCTTTCTTGTGCTCTTTCTTGTGCGATTCCCAGATCTGCTTCACGGAGTCTACCTCCAATACCGGTGCCGACATCTGCCAGGTTCGCTGCTCCGGATCCCTCACTGGACAGGGCGGCCCGGGCAGCGGCTGTCAAAGCCGGGCGGTCTTGAAGGCCCGCTTGCACATCACGCTCGATAATTCTGCCGCCCGGCCCGGTACCGGCTACGCCTGAAATGTCCACCGCTGCCCGGGCCGCCAGTTGTCGCGCCCGGGGAGACACGGCAGCCGCCGACGAAGCCGGCCCCATTTGCACCGCTGAAACAGACCCTTGCGAGACATGGGCCGGCAAATCCGATGCTGCAGATAGTGCCAGTGCTGAAGATGCCGAGGTTTGTGAAGTTGGTGGTGCCGATGCTGCTGTTGATAATGCGGTCTGCCAGTCTTCACCAGCATTCCCAATAATCGCAATAGGCTCAAGAACTGGAACATCGTCGCCTGCTTCATGCAAAATTTTGAGCACTGTTCCTTCCGCACCAGCCACGACTTCAAAAGTTGCTTTGTCCGTTTCTACATCACAGAGTGGGCTGTCTGCTTGGACTGTGTCTCCCTCTTTTTTGTTCCATCCGACAATAACACAGGATTCAACCGTGTTTCCCTGCCGGGGCATAATCACAATATGTGCCATTACTCCTCCCTTATATTATCCGCACCGAAATAGCTGATTCTTTTAATTCCTCCGCTGCCTGGGGGCTCAGTTTATTATCTGTAATAATCATCGCGACTTCTCGCAGGGGCAGGACGCTTACAAAGCCAATCTTTCCATATTTACTGGAATCGGCTACGAGGATAGTCTGTTCTGCATGGGCTTTCATGGCTTTGACTATTTCACCCCCCTCTACAAGGTGGGTTGTCATGCCCCGGTTAAGGCTAAAACCATCGGTCCCAACAAAGGCGAGCCGCACGTTAAGCTTGTTAATCGTTTCTAGAGCGATAGGCCCTACTAATGATTCGGTGGGTCTGCGGAATTCGCCGCCAGTCATGGTGATCTGAAGGGCAGGATTCATGCGGGCATAGGAAAATACCAGGGTCGAGTTAGTAACTATATGTATATCTCGTTTTCCTGTGAGATAGCGGGCAATAAGGGCTGTGGTGGTACCTGCCTCTATCATGATTACATCACCATCTTGCACAAGCTCAGCTGCGGCTCGTGCAATAGCATGTTTTTCATCAACATGGAGTCGCTGTCTTTCCAGAATATCCCGGTGATATGCTGGAGTCGCTCCGCCCCTGGTCCGCTGGAGCCAGCCTTTTTCCTCCAATTCTTTTAAATCCGACCGAATGGTTACCTCTGACAGTTCCAGTTCTGCTGCTAAGTCGCTTACCAAAATTGTCCCGCGCTGGGATAATTTATCTAAAATGAGTCGTTCTCTTTCACTAAGACTTTCGTTCAATTTTCGTTCCTCTTTCGAAAGTATTTCGATATTGTTTCAAATATAAGTCTGTTTTATAAAATGCGCAAGGGGAAAATTAAAAAAAGTCTCATTTGACAATCCTGCAAAACGGGAGTACCCTCATTTGTAATGATTAACTAACTTAAAATAAGAAATTAAAAATCAGGAGAATGGATAATCATGGAACGGAAACGGATAACTATTCTTTTGGTTCAAAACAGCGCTCCTCCCACCGTACGTGAAAAACAACAGCTGGAAAGCTATGGATATCGGGTGCTGCAGGTTCAAGGTAATGAGAAAATTCTGCATACACTCGCCGAAAGCAGCGAACCTGTACATCTTATCCTCATCGATATGGATTCCTTTTCCGAAGCTCAGGGAATAGAATTGGCGGAACACCTTGTGTCGAGCCTATCTCTGCCCTTGATATGGATATCTTCCCATGTCGAAAAAGACTTTGTTGCAAAGACTAAGCATATAGAAGCCTATGGTTTTGTGGATAAACAGAGCGGAATCGCTGTTTTGGACGCTGCCATCCAGGTTGCGCTTAAGCTGTTCCATGCAAAACAGAAAGAAATGCGCATTGAACAGGAACTCCTTGATCGCAATCAGAAATTACAGAAACTTTTGGAAAGTCTTCCCTATCCGGGATGGCTCATTGATCGGGATAAAACTATTGTCTCCCAGAATAAAAAAGCAGAGGAGTTGTTTCATTCCCAATCAGGTAAACTATGCTGGGCTGCTATTCATGATGGAAAATGGCTTAAACCTGCACAGTACGGTGAATACAAAGAAACTGGCGCCTGTCCCCCAAATGCGGCATGCCGGTTCTGCCGGGCTGCCGAAGCGCTGGAAAACCAAAAACCGGTCACCGATATAGTCGAAATGGATAGACACTTTTACAAAGTTTGGTGGATACCCATATCTAGAGATCTCTTTCTTGATTTTGTAGAAGATGTAACCGATTTAAAAAGGGCAGAACTCCGGCTCGCAAGTATAATTGAAGGAACCCAGACAGCCACCTGGGAGTGGAATGTGCAAAGCGGGGAAACAATTATAAATGAACGATGGGCTGAGATGGTAGGTTATACGCTGGATGAACTATCTCCCACCAGCATAGATACCTGGAACAACTTTTTACACCCAGAAGACAGGGATAAAAGCGAGCATGCTCTGGAAAAACACTTTTCAGGTGAATTGCCCTATTATGAAGCTGAGGTCCGCTTGCGCCATAAAAACGGCTCCTGGGTGTGGATCCTCGACCGGGGTAAAGTGACGGAATGGACAAGCGATGGCAAGCCCCTCATTATGATGGGCACCCATCAGGATATTACCTATTTAAAAAATATTTCAGAAAAGCTGCAAAAGGAGCTGCTTGTTAAAGAAACATTGCTTAGGGAAGTGCATCATCGGGTTAAAAATAATCTGGCTACGCTGGAAACGCTTCTGAGTTTCCAGGCGGAGGGAACGGATAATCCTGAGGTTCGGCAGGGGCTCCAGAATGCCATTGCGCGGACCGCAAGCATGCAGACCCTCTACGAAAAACTGCTTGTCACCGATAATTATTCAGAAATTTCGGTTAAAAACTATTTGGAGGATTTGGCAGATTCAATTCTGTCGGTTTTTGTACTACCCCACTATATAACTATAGAAATAGAAATAGCAGATTTCTTGCTTAATTCCAAAAAAATCGTACCACTGGGGCTCATTTTTAACGAACTCCTTACCAATGTCCTTAAATATGCTTTTGCAGGTTTTGAAAAGGGCAAAATCTCGATTAATATGGAAAAACAGGAAGCTGCAGCGATACTCCGCATAAAAGATACCGGCATAGGAATCGATGAACAGATCCTGAAAAACGGTTCTGCTGGCTTTGGGTTAACTATAGTAAAAATGCTCGCAGAAGAACTAAAAGGTACATTTACCATTAAGGTAGACAGGGGAACCGAAAGTATACTTCGGTTCCCCATATAACGACTTTATTTATACTTTTCGCCTGATATACGAAACGCTGTATAAAAGTACTCCGGCCCAGACAAATGCAAAGGCGATAATATTGCGGACTGGAAAGGCTTCTCCGAAGACAAGCACCCCCAGGGCAAGCTGCAGGGTAGGGGATAAAAATTGAATAAAGCCCAGGGTAGACAAGGGAAGCAGTTTTGCCGCCCTTGCAAACCAGAGCAGGGGCAAAGCGGTTATGACGCCAGATGAAACCAGCAGTGCGATCTGTATACTCCCTCCAGAAAAGGCTCCGTTCCCATGGCTCTGGCGGAACAACAGAAAACCGATAGCCAGCGGAGCAAGGAGCAGCGTTTCCGACGCGAGCCCTTCCAGCGAAGCAAGGGCAATTTTCTTTTTCGCATAGCCGTATAATCCAAAACTCAAGGCCAGGGCCAGGGAAATCCAGGGAAAAACCCCGGAAAATGTGGTCATAAGCAGGACACCGCTCGCCGCAAGGGCCACCGCACTCCATTGCAGCGGCGAGAGCCGCTCCCGGAAAAAGAGGAGTCCCAGCAGCACGTTTACCAGTGGGTTGATATAGTAGCCCAGGGAGGCTTCCACGGTGTGAGCACTGTTTACTGCCCAGATATAAAGCCCCCAGTTTAGTGAAATAAAAAGAGCAGAGAGCGCCAGGGCCTTAAGATTTTGCATATTGAGCAGGAGGGTCCACCAACGGGCCTTTCCCCTCAGAGCTAAAATAATCCACACAAATACCAGGGAAAAAACTACCCGGCAAGCCAGAATTTGGGTGGATTCTACAGAAGAAAGCAGTTTCCAAAAAAGAGGTAAGAGCCCCCAGGAACCATAAGCCGCAAAGGCAAACAAGGCGCCCCGCTGCAAGGATTTTTCATCATGCTGTATCATAGAGGTAGTACTCTACTTGGCTATTTCTTTTTATACAAGAAGTGAATGTGCCGATAGTGTAAATATGGATAAGAAATGTTCCGTTATCCTACTGTTTCAGGCCTGTGTTCTTCTCTTACCCCTTGGAGCTCTCGATTTAACCATAGGACCCGGGGACCTCAGGATAGAACAGCGGGTAGACGGAGGCTATCACCTTTTTATCCGGAAAAAGCCCGATATTGCTTCAGTACTGCTTACCGAATCCACCCGGGATCCGGCCTTAAAGGCAGATAACTATGCCTACCGGGCTCCCGACTGGAACCCAATCAACGGAGACGAAATCCGCTATTTAGATGGCAAACCGATTTCCAAGGAAAGCAAAATTTGGTCCCTCATCGATTCAAGTCCGGAGCCGGACAGCCAATTTGGAGAAGCTTTCCATATTTATATCCCCTATATTCTTAACTACGGTTACAGCTGGACCCGGCACGGAGAAGTGTATGTGGTGGACGGTACCTATTTAAATGTCCGGGCATTCCAGAAACCCTATGGAGACTATGCCGGATCTTTTAAGGATAATCCCTTTGTGCTCCGGGTCATCCAAAAACCTTTGGAAGGCCCTCCGGAAGGCAACTTTATGAAGGATACGGTAGAAAGCTTTACCGAAATTGCTGCCGCCGCAAAGGGCCAAGTCCTCTATTCTACCGGTGTGGAAGATATAGTGCCGAAGATTAAAAAGGTACTCGAGACGGTGCGGGGCCAATCGGTAGATCTGGTAATAGCCCTGGATACGACCGCCAGCATGCGGGACGATATAGATGCGGTCCGGACCATGCTGATCCCCATGCTTCAAGAAATTATCCGGGACTTTATGTCCTTCCGTATCGGTATGGTACTCTATAAGGATTATTTCGAAGAATACCTCAACAAGGTTATTCCCTTTACCAGCGATTTTGCGAGCTTCCAGAAGACCCTTAACGCGATCCGGGTAGGCGGCGGAAGGGACATCCCCGAAGCGGTTTATGAAGCCCTCTATGCGGCCTGTACGAAATTCCCCTGGTCAGCGGAAGAAAAACTTGTCATATTGATTGGGGACGCGCCGCCCCATCCGCGGCCCCGGGGAGACATTACTAAAGAAATGGTGGATAAAGCTGCGGTAGAACGGGAATTAAAAATTAACGTCATGATTTTGCCGCAATAAAAGAATGGGCTCATCGCTGGATAAGCCCTAACTGATTCAAGCGGAACGAGGAATTCTATTTATTTCTTTTCAAGCTCAATTTTAGCCAACACTTTTTCGGCCAAAATTTTATACTGGGCTGGCAGGAATTCCGCATCTACCTGTTTGTACCGATCCAAAAGGGCATAAAAACCAGCCTTGGCTTCGGCGTATTTCTTTTGCTTGTATTTAATAAAGGCAATTTCGTATTCGGCGGCGCACACCATTTCCTCGTCATCGGGATAACGGTCAAGAATTGCCTGGTAATACTGGATCGCCACATTGTACTGGTTTTTGTCCGTAGCATCTTGGGCCCGCTGGATAAGCTCCATGGGTGTAAGTCCCTCAGGAACCGCTGCAGGGGCGGAGGCGCAGGATACAAGCATGCTTGCCGATAAGAGAAGGGCCGCACAAAGTACTCTTACGATTGTTTTACGCATAGCTAAGGATATACCACGATTAAAGGAGAAATACAAGTTCATGCCTTCCGCATGCTCACAAGGATAAAAAAAAGGCCAGTTGAGAAGTCCACGAGGGCTTCTACAACTGGCCGATTATGTTACCGGACGTATAATTCATCCTTTACCGGCAAAGTTTTCTTTAATTCCCGCAAAAACTCCCGGGGGTCTCCCATTTCTTCATAGGCATCACAGTGGTCAAGGCTCCGGCGCGAAACGGTGCAGTACTTGTATACCTTTTCTTCGCCAAGCTTTTTGCGCCATTTACCCGCATCGCAGCGTACCCGCAGGAAATACCGTTCATCCCCATCGGGACTGGAGGGCACAACCTTGCAGTGAATGCAGTTTGCGCAGTAGATTTTGCCACTCAGAGCTGTGTCATCGTCAAAGTCCGCACCGAGCGGTTCGACCTCAACTTCCGAAATCATGGTGTCCAGCATAGCCTTCCCCCTTTTATTAATGTTGGAAGTATAACCCCCTTTAGCGGAACAGTCAAATTTTAGCTGCTGCTGCCTTGCTAAAGTTGCTGTATAAATATGCTAAAATTGATGAAAGGTCAAGGGGAAACTGGAGCCAAAATGATAAAAAAATGATGAGAATTGTTTGTTTTTAACTAAATTATTCCTTATAAAGCAAAAATATGTCATATTTCTCCAATTTCAAGGCTCTTTTTAATGTTTTTATACGGCGTTGACAGAAATTTATATTTATGCATATTTATACCTATGAACCTAAGGCACCGACGCCTCCGTAGACCCTAACCCATCCCTATGCACCGCTTCAGGATAGACTGCGGCGGATCTTTTCTCGTCCTAGCAATGACTTCAGCACAACGGAGTTATATAAATAAACTTAATAAGGAGCGGATATGAAACAGATTGATGGCGGCCTGTGCGCACCCAAGGGCTTTCGAGCCGGAGGTGTGTGGTGCGGCATTCGTAAAAAGAATGATAAGCGGGATCTTGCGCTGATCGTTTCCGACCGCCTTTGCACCGCCGCTGGCATGTACACGACTAATAAAGTAAAAGCAGCCAGTGTCCTCGTGACTCGCGAACACCTTGCTTCGGGCCGCTGTCAGGCGGTGATATGCAATTCGGGAAATGCCAATGCCTGCACCGGCGAGGCGGGGCTCGACGCCGCCCGCCGCATGGCCCGTGCCGCTGCCGCAGCCCTTTCCATCGATCCTGCCCTGGTGGCCGTCGGGTCCACCGGCGTTATCGGTGTCCCCCTCCCGGTAGAAAAGGTAGAGGCCGCCATGCCGGACCTGGTCTCTGCCCTCTCCGCGGATTACAAGGGCCATGCGGCGGCCCTGGAAGCCATTATGACCACCGACACGCGCAAAAAAGAAATCGCCCTGGAAATTGAGCTGGACGGTAAGACTGTCCGAATCGGCGCCATCGCCAAAGGCGCGGGTATGATACACCCCAACATGGCAACCATGCTGAGCTTTATTACCACCGACGCGGCTATTGCGCCGGCCCTCCTGGATAGCGCCCTCCGCCTTGCCGTGAGCCGCTCCTTTAACCGGGTCACCGTGGATGGAGACACCAGCACCAACGATATGGTCGTTATACTCGCCAATGGTATGGCCGAAAATGCTCCCATAGAAAAGGACGATGCCAACTATCTCCGCTTCTGCGCCGCCCTGGAGCAGGTGTGCATCAACCTGGCCCGCGCGATTGCCCGGGATGGGGAAGGGGCGACGCGGCTCGTTTCGTGTACCGTAAGCGGCGCCGGAGACGAAAAAACCGCAGAAACCCTGGCTAAAGCAATCGTGGGCTCCAGCCTCGTCAAGGCTGCCTGTTTCGGCGCCGATGCCAACTGGGGCCGGATTCTCTGCGCCATGGGATATTCGGGGGCTGACTTTGAACCGGAAACCGTTTCGGTTCGTTTTCGTAGCAAAGCCGGGGAGGTCCTCGTCTGTAAGGGTGGCGCCTCCATTCCCTTTTCGGAGGACCTTGCAAAGGCAGTGCTTTCCGAGGAAGAAATCGACATTCTCGTGGACCTTGAACAGGCTGGGGCTGCCAGCGCTACTTGCTGGGGCTGTGACCTGACCTACGACTATGTTAAAATAAACGGCGATTACCGGTCCTGATCGGGCGCGCTGGACTAAAAATAAGGAGCATGAATTGTGAAGGATTTTACCATAGGAAATGAAGACCGGGCAAAGGTGCTGATTCAAGCCTTGCCCTATATCCAGAAATTTATGGGTAAGACCATCGTGGTCAAATACGGCGGCAACGCTATGATCAACGAGGAGCTTAAGTCCGCGGTTATCCAGGACGTGGTTCTCATGGCCTGTGTGGGCATCCGCACGGTTTTGGTTCACGGCGGCGGCCCCGAAATTGAATTTATGCTCCGTAAAATTGGCAAAGAGAGCCGTTTTGTTAAGGGGCTGCGCTATACCGATGAAGAAACCATGGAAATTGTCCAAATGGTCTTGGCGGGTAAGGTAAACAAGGATATTGTTTCATTGATACAGCAGGCCGGCGGCCAGGCACTGGGCCTCTGCGGGCTCGATGGGGGGCTTTTGCAGGCCCGCAAACTAAGGACCGACGGAGAAGACCTGGGTCTTGTGGGTGAAATTATCGCAGTGCGGACTGCGGTCCTGGAGGATGTTCTTAACCGGGGTTATATCCCCGTGGTATCCACCGTCGCCCAGGGGACTGAAGATGCTGTGGGCCAGGCCCTCAACATTAATGCGGACACCGCGGCAGCCCAGATCGCTGCCGCTTTGGGGGCAGAAAAGCTTATCCTCATGACCGATGTCCGGGGCATACTGAAGGATGTGAACGATCCAGAATCCCTTCTCCAGGAGATCCGGCGGGGTGAACTGGATGGTCTTATAAAAGAAGGCATCGTGAGCAAGGGGATGATCCCCAAGGTAGACTGCTGCCGCCTTGCCCTGGATGCGGGGGTCCGGAAGGCCCACATAATCGACGGCCGGATTCCCCATGGGCTGCTCCTTGAGCTTTTTACCGACGAAGGCATCGGCACCCAGGTGATTTCCGATGCAAATAAAGGATAAGCAATGAACGATTGTTTTATGAATACCTACCACCGGCTGCCGGTGGTATTAACCGAGGGGAGGGGAGCCCAGCTTACAGACCAGGCTGGCAAAACCTACCTGGACTTTACCTCAGGCATCGCGGTGAACTGCCTTGGTCATAACCATCCGGCCCTAGTCAAGGCTGTTAGCAGCCAGGCTGCAAAGCTCATCCATACATCAAACTATTTCTTAAGCGATACCTCCTTTGTTTTTGCTGACCGGCTCGTGGCGGCCTGCAAAGCCCTTGGCATGCAGCGGGTCTTTATGAGCAACTCAGGGGCCGAAGCCAACGAGGGGGCCATCAAAATAGCCCGCAAATATTCCCAGACAAGGTACGGCAATGGCCGGCACCGGATCGTAACCCTGAAAGGAAGCTTTCATGGCCGGACCTTGACCACCCTATCGGCCACGGGGCAGGATCGCTTTCATCCTGATAGCTTTGCCCCCTATACGGAGGGCTTTATCTTCGTGGAACGGAACGACCTGGTGGCCATGGAAAAGGCGCTGGACGGAACGGTTGCGGCGGTGCTAATGGAGCCCATCCAGGGCGAAAGCGGCATCTGGCCTCTGGATACATCCTACGTTCAGGCCGTGGCCCGGCTTTGCCGGGAGCGGGATGTGCTCCTCATGTTCGATGAGGTCCAGTCCGGCGTGGGCAGAACCGGCACTTTTCTTGCTTCAGAACTGTTCCAGGTGGAAGCCGATGTGATTACCTTGGCAAAGGGGCTAGCGGGGGGCGTGCCGGTTGGGGCTGTGCTGGCAGGGAGCCGGACTGCGGAAGTTCTCGGCGTGGGGGACCATGGGAGTACCTTCGGCGGGAACCCCCTGGCAGCTGCGGCGGGGCTTGCGGTCCTGGATACGGTGGACAATCCTGAAATGCTGGCTGAAATCAGGCGGAAGGGAGACCTTGTTATGGAAACGGTCCGCTCCTGGCAGCATCCCCAGGTCGGGGAAATCCGGGGCCGGGGCCTCATGATCGGCATTGATATTGCTTCCGATGCCTGGCCGGTGCTGGAGGCTGCCCTGCAGAAAAGCCTCCTTCTCCTTTCGGCGGGCCAGAAAACCTTAAGGCTCCTCCCGCCCTATATTATAAGCGATGCGGAAATTAAAGAAGGACTTGGAATCCTCAAGTCAGTCTTGGACAACTTGCCACCCCAATAAGGGTGGCTATATAGGCTATATAAGGAGAACATTGATGAAAAAGAAAATTGTACTCGCCTATTCGGGCGGTCTGGATACCACGGTAATCATTCCCTGGCTCAAGGAAAACTACGATTGTGAAATCATCGCTGTCTGCGTGGACGTAGGCCAGGAGGCGGATTGGGAAACCATAAAACAGCGGGCCCTCACCACCGGAGCAGAAAAATGCTATGTGGCGGATGTTAAAAAGGAATATGTAGAAGACTATGTATGGCCCGCCCTCAAAGCCGGTGCGGTCTATGAGGATAAGTACCTTTTGGGGACCAGCACGGCCCGGCCCCTCATTGCCAAGGTCCTCGTGGACTATGCCCGCAAGGAAAAGGCCGTCGCCATCGCCCACGGTGCTACCGGCAAAGGCAACGACCAGGTTCGCTTTGACCTGGGCATTATGGCCTTTGCGCCGGACCTGGAAATCATCGCCCCCTGGCGGATCTGGGACATTAAGAGCCGGGAAGAAGAAATCGAATACCTTGAAAAACGGGGCATTCCGGTGCCCATGAAAAAGAGCGATTCCTACAGCCGGGATGACAACCTGTGGCATATTTCCCATGAAGGGTTGGAACTGGAGGACCCGGCCAACGAGCCCAATCTGGAGCGGATGCTTAAAATGACCATCCCGCCAGAAAAGGCTCCCGACCAGGCTGAATATGTGGAAGTGGATTTCGAAAAAGGCATCCCCGTGGCGGTCAACGGCAAAAAAATGGACGGCGTGAGCCTTATTAAAACCCTGAATAAAATTGGCGGCGCCCATGGGGTCGGTATCGTGGACCTGGTAGAAAACCGGGTCGTAGGTATGAAGAGCCGCGGGGTCTATGAAACCCCCGGCGGTGCCATCCTGTACTACGCCCACCAGGAATTGGAACACCTGTGCCTGGACCGGCAGACCTATGCGTTTAAGCAAATGGTAAGCCAAAAAATGGCGGAAGTCATTTACGGCGGTCTCTGGTTTACTCCCCTCCGGGAAGCCCTGAGCGCCTTTGTGGATTCCACCCAGCGGACCGTGAGCGGCACCGTGCGGCTCAAACTGTACAAGGGCTCCATCAGCGCTGCGGGTTCCCGCTCTCCCTATTCACTGTACAACACGAGCATTGCAAGCTTTACCACCGGCGAGCTTTATAACCATGCGGATGCCAAGGGCTTTATCCGGCTCTATGGGCTTCCCATCCTGGTTCGATCCCTCATGGAACAGGGTTTTGTAAAGGGAACCCAGCATATTGATGGTACTGAAGCCAAGTCGAGCGGTGTGGCGGGGTAATAGATGGCGCAGGTCTTGTGGTCCGGCAGGCTGGAAGAAAAGCCCGAAGCGGAGGCCTTTGCCTTTGAATCATCCATTTCGGTAGATTCCCGGCTTGCCCAGGAAGATATAGCCGGGAGCCGCGCCCATGTGGCCATGCTCGTGGAGCGGGGCATTATTCCCGCCGAGGCCGCCCGGGCTATCGACGAAGAACTCAAGCGGATTGCTGCTGAACTGGCAAGCGGGAAGCTCGCCATTGACCAGAATGCGGAGGATATCCATTCTTTTATAGAGGGGGTCCTCACGGAACGGCTTGGTGATGCGGGCCGCATGGTCCACGCCGGCCGCAGCCGGAACGACCAGGTGGCGGTGGACCTGCGGCTGTACCTCAAGCGGGTGGTCCCCGAAATCGCTGAGGAAATCCGGGCCACCTGCGAAACCCTCCTTACAGTGGCGGAACAGCACCTGGAAACAGTCATGCCGGGCTATACCCACCTGCAGCGGGCCCAGCCTGTGAGTCTTGCCCATCACCTTACTGCCTGGACCGCGGGCCTTGTCCGGGATCGGGAACGCTTCCTCGATGCCCTCTCCCGGCTTGATGAATGTCCCCTCGGTTCGGGGGCCCTTGCGACGACCACACTTGCCCTGGACCGTGAGGCGGTTGCCCGGTCCCTCGGTTTCCCCCAGCCGACGGTGAATTCTATGGATTCCGTGGCTGACCGGGACTTTGCCCTGGAACTTGCCGGGGCCGCTGCTATACTGGCCACCCACCTTTCCCGGTTTTGCGAGGATATTATCATCTGGGCTACGGAAGAATTTGGCTTTATCGACCTGGCAGAGCAGTGGAGTACCGGGTCCTCGATTATGCCCCAAAAGAAAAACCCCGACTTTGCGGAGCTCATCCGGGGCAAGGCGGGGCGCCAGATTGGGAACCTGGTGAGTCTCCTGACCCTGCTTAAGGGACTTCCCTATGCCTATGACCGGGATCTCCAGGAAGATAAGGAAGCTTTGTTTGATGCCCTGGACACTTCCCGTGCTACTCTTAGGATGTTTCGTCCCATGATAGCCACAGCCCGGTTCCGTAAAGATCGAATGGAAGCAGCCTGTTTCGGCGGCTTCCTGGAAGCCACCGATGTGGCCGAATACCTGGTACGTAAGGGTCTACCCTTCCGGAAAGCCCATGAGGTAGCCGCCCAGGTCGTGCGGGACTGCGTGGCCGCCGGACAACGGAGTATCGCCGAGCGGACCCTGGCGGACCTCCGCAGCCGGAGCGACCTCTTCGACGCCGACCTCTACGAGGTCATCCGCCCCGCCGCGGCGCTCCGCAACCGCTCCCGGTCCGGCGGCCCCGCTCCTCAAGCGGTTACAGCCCAGATCGCCGAACTCCGCCGCCGTCTGGGGTAAATTGGACCACGATTGCGTGGGCACCGACACCGTCATAGTCATATACGTCGGTGCCCCCTTCAGGGGTCATTTATATACCATGACGGTGAGCTTATCGCTATGTGCCCGATCCTTATAGGCGATGACCGGATGTCCAGAGCTATCCGATGCAAGCTGAACATATTGAGCTTCCCCATCTGAAATGGCTCCAGCCCCTACGAGGCCCCAGACCGTCCCATCAAAGCGCAT
>JAIWNU010000130.1 GCA_020216655.1 Treponema sp.
CCTACAAGCGGCCGTGCTGCAGGCTTATAAAGGCACACCTTAACCGGTTCTACTGCAAGACACAGGTCTGCATGAACAAGAGGAGTCCTCTTATCCCATAAATCAGAAAGACCCGAAGGTACATCTATCGCAACAATCCGCTGAGAATCCTTTTTAGTTCTATTTTCATTGATAAATAAAATGAGTTCAGCCACAGAACCTTTTGGCGGGCCCTGCAGTCCCGTACCGCTTAGCGCATCTATCACTATGTCGGCCTGTGAAAAAAGTTTTTCCCGTTCGGTAGTTGCGAGATCCTGCCATGCAGCAACAGGCAGGCCCATGGCAAGGAGAGCCCGTAAAGTCTGGTTCCGCGGATCAACTGGTTCAGACTCAGTCATTGAGCCGCTTGGTTTCTTTGAAAGCACCACCGTGCATTGGTCCGGTCTGCAGAAGCCCTTAAGTATAAGAGTTTTTAGTAACACCATGCCGTCGGCGCCGTTATTGCCTGAACCTGCTGCAAGAAGAATAAAAGGATTTTGTTTGTTAAAACCATGAAAACGGCGAAAAGAGCGCACAAGCGCGTAAGCGCATTCCCTGCCAGCGGCTTCTACCAACGCAGAGGACGCGAGGCCCCAGTCCTGCATGGCAATTTCATCAATGTGACGAGCCGCAGCGTTATCCGCAAGGATCATTTCCGCACATCTCCGGTAAATTTCTCGGTCCGCCACCACACAATCTTTGCCTCATAGTCGGTGGCAAGCAGGGCAGATAAAATGCCTTCTTCCAAAAGGTAAAAGGTATTAAAGGCTAGTTCATCCTGTTCGACCCGGATAAAACCACGCTTTTGGTCTTTGGATTCTAGATCCAGTACCAAAATGTGGTAGCCTCCCGTGTCAGGAATAGAAAGAAATACCTTGCCGCCCCTGCTTACCCCTAATACAGAATAAACAAGTTCTACCTTTTCTTTTATATTCTGCTGGGCCTGATCAAAGGGCGGAATTTCTACATTGTTTTGATACGTTCCATCTTCCACATTCATAACCCAAAGTATAGAACGGTCAAATACAATACCCGATTTAGTTTTTGTAGATTCATCGTAGCTGTCTTTATAATAATCCACTTTTATGATTAGCCGCCGGCCATCAGGCGCGGCGTTAATTGAATCCAGAGAGGGATACAGGCTCTCCCCTTTAGGCAGGGGTAAATCCTCGTTCCGTATGAGGACCACATAGAGCACGGTGCCGTTTGAATCGAACCAATAAACATTCCATCCGGTAGGGAGACGACAGACAACCGCAAGTTCATCATGAACCGATGTATAAATATTGGTTATGTAGGGAAAGGGAGTACCGCCAATTCCTTCCTGGCCAAGATATTCTATAAAATTGCCTTCGTTATCAAAATGGAGCACCGTTGAATCAAAGAGGACCCGTTTTTCATTGTCATAGGTCCTGCGATCCGGGGGTAAACGGTCTTCTACATACAGGTGTTTTCGGGAGTCTACAGCCAAATTACCATTTTGAATCAGCGGATAAGTAATCGCTTTCCGGGTTACAACCTCCGAACTTTGGTCACTCTTTTTAAGGGTAAAGGGCGGCGGATTGGTTTCCGGATTGTAAATCATGGATAAGAGGTCCCCATAGGAAGTAAATTTGGTAACCTTTTGTCCTTTACTGTCGGATATATAGAAAATACCATCTCTCATGGCGATATTGGTTTTAATCATAGCCGGCGATTGGTCCAGACCGAACAGGTCTATCTGGTTTTCGAACCGGCCAATATCCAGCCTAAAAAGATTTTGCCGGTCTACAGACTGGATTTCCGCATTGGAACAGGAAAAAAAAACGAAAAAACTACAAAAGGCAATAGTGACAAATCTAATCATGATAAATTCACGATAGACGCCTGCGAGACGCTTGTCAACCGTCGTTTATAGCGGTACATTCAAAACTATGTTGGACAATTTAGTTAAGGCCCTTTTCGGGTCGCAGCACGAACGGGACCTCAAGGCCCTTTTGCCTATTCTACACGCAGTAAACGAAAAAGAAGCTTGGGCGGCTTCCCTCCCGCCGGAAGAATTCAAACGCATGACCGACCGGTTCCGTGAACGGTATCGAAATGGGGAAAGCCTGGATTCCATGCTGCCCGAAGCCTTTGCGTTAGCCCGTGAGGCGGCTCGAAGGAATTTGGGTGAACGACCCTACGATGTACAGGTGCTGGGTTCTATCGTCCTGCATCAGGGTAAAATTGTAGAAATGAAAACCGGCGAAGGTAAAACCCTCATGAGCGTCGCCGCTACCTACCTGAACGCCATAACTGGCAAGGGAGTTCATGTAGTTACCGTTAACGACTACCTTGCAAGCCGTGATGCGGCCTGGATGAGTCCTGTCTTTAACTATCTTGGCATGACCGTCGGCACTATCCTTTCCGACATGGATAATGACCGCCGCAGAGAAAATTATGCCTGTGACATTACCTATGGAACAAACAACGAATTCGGCTTTGACTATCTGCGGGATAACATGCGCTGGGACCTGGAAGGCCGGGTTCAGCGGGGACACCACTTCTGTGTGGTAGACGAAATCGACTCCATATTAATCGATGAAGCCCGTACGCCCCTTATCATTTCAGGGGCTGCAGAGGATGACACCTATAAATTTTTCGAAGTCGACAAGCTGCTTGATACCCTGGAGGAAGTAAAAAAGAAAGAGGACGGAGAATATCCTGACGAAGCCCAGGGCGAAGAAGTCATTGGGGACTATAAAATAAATGAGAAAAATAAAAATATCTCATTTACCAATGCGGGGATGAATAAAATAGAAAAGCTCCTGCAAAAACGGGGCCTTATTAAGGGTTCACTGTTTGATGAAGAAAATTTCGAATACATCCACTATTTTACCCAGGCGCTGCGGGCCCACAAGCTCTTTCATATTGATGTAGATTATGTCGTTCAGGATGGCCAAGTCCAGATTGTCGATGAATTTACCGGCCGTATTCTCCATGGCCGCCGTTATTCAGACGGACTGCATCAGGCGATTGAGGCTAAAGAACGGATAAAAATAGCCCAAAGGAACCGCACCCTCGCCACCATCACCTTCCAAAACTACTTTAGGTTGTATGAAAAAATATCCGGTATGACTGGTACTGCCGATACTGAAGCGGTAGAGTTTAATAAAATATACAACCTGGATGTAGTTGTCATTCCTACTAACCTGCCCGTCGCCCGTATCGATGAAGACGATGTGGTATATCTTAACGAGAAAGAAAAATTCGACGCCCTCTGTGATGAAATTGAAGCGGCTCATAAAAAGGGTCAGCCCGTTCTGGTGGGTACCGTGTCTATCGAAAAATCCGAAAAGGTCTCAGGCCTGCTTACCCGCCGCGGTATTCGCCACGAAGTCCTGAACGCGAAAAACCATGCCAGGGAAGCGGTCATTATTGCAGAAGCTGGCGCCAAGGGAGCAGTCACAATCGCAACCAACATGGCTGGTCGCGGTACGGACATTAAGCTGGGCGGAAACCCGGAACACCGGGCTCGAAAACGGGCCGGAACCGGAGCGACCCCCGAACAATATGCAAAGATTTATAAAGAAGAATATGAAAAATGGAAGGCTGATTATGAAGAGGTAAAGAACCTCGGGGGCCTCTACGTTATAGGTACTGAACGTCATGAAAGCCGCCGTATCGATAACCAGCTCCGGGGCCGTTCGGGACGGCAGGGCGACCCGGGCCGTTCAAAGTTCTTTATTTCCATGGACGATGACCTCATGAGGCTTTTCGGCGGTTCCAATATAAAGAACCTCATGTCCAAAATCGGCATGGAACCAGGTGAGCCAATTTATCATCCCTGGCTTAATAAGAGTATTGAACGGGCTCAGAAAAAGGTAGAAGAACGGAACTTTGAAATTCGTAAACACCTGTTGGAATATGACGATGTACTTAACCAGCAGCGTAAATTCATATATGAACAGCGAGATGCTATTCTTGCGGACCAGCATCTGGTTGAACGGGTCCATAATGCTACCAACGACATGGTCCGAGCGGCCCTGGAAGAGTATCGCAGCACGTTCCGGCGGGATCCATCTGCCGCGGTAAAAGAACTCCTTGAATATCTTAAAAATAAATTTGGCTATCAAATGCAACTTGATGCTTCTTCAACGGAGGCTCAGCGGCCCGAAGAACTTGAACAGCGTATCATTGAAGAGCTTAAGCAGGATATTGAGGCCAAAGAATCACTGGTGGGCAGCGAAAACCTGAATACCTTTATCAGGATGCAGTATCTCCAGGCAATTGACCGCAAATGGTTGGATCATCTTGAAAGCATGGAAGCCCTTCGCGAGGCCGTGTATCTGAGAAGCTACGGCCAGAAAAATCCCCTCACCGAGTATAAGATTGAAGGCTTCCAGATTTTTGAAAAAATGATCGATGATATCCGTGAAGAAATAGCCAGCCGCGTTCATTTGGTCAGAGTACAGAGTGCAGACAACCGGGAAGTACGTGTCCGGCCTGTTGCGACGATTCAATCGGCTAGCCATGGCAGTGTAGGCTCCTTCGCAGGAGCCGCAGCTGCAAGCAGTTCCTCCTCTTCCGGCGCAGCTCCCATCTCGAGCGCATCCAGGCCTGCAGGTCCGTCGAGCCGTTCCGAACCGGAATCGGTAACGGTGGTTCGATCTTATCCCAAGGTTGGACGCAACGATCCCTGTCCCTGCGGCAGCGGCAAAAAATACAAGTATTGTCACGGTAAATAAGAGCACTATAAAATCACATTAATCATTAAAAAAGGCGGGGCCAATAGCTGACCCCGCCCTTTTTATATTATTCCCCTGTTTTTTGAAACTCAGGGAGTCTTAGAAGCTGCTCAGCTTTCTTGTTTTACAAAGGCATCTTTATAGCCGGATTTCTTAAAATAGCTTACCACAGCTCCGCTCTCACCATGGTTTAAGGGCCCTATCATGAGACGATAGACTGGTTTTTCAGCGGTCCCCGCAAGCTGTACAAGCAGGGGATACTTGCCGCCTATTTTTTTTATCTGTAACTCCACAGAATCGGCTTGAGTAAAGGATCCAAGCTGTACATAGTATTTTCCCTTTTCAAGACGGGTAACAAGGGGCACACTAAATTTTATAATTCCTGGTTCAGCCTTCTTTTCTGGCTGTACTGTTGGTACGGTCACCGTTGGTTTTTCCTGTACCATGGGCAGATTGACGGCGGGTTTTTCTTGGATCGGTGATACCGTCACCGGTGGTATATCCTGCACGAGCGGCGCTGTGACAGCCGGTTTCTCCGGCACTATCGGCGCGGGTTCAGAATCTGCTAATTTAGGCGCAGCTTCCGGAATAGGGCCAACCAACACAGGAGCTTGAGATTTAAATCCACTGTCCGGTACAGCCTCAGGGACTGCGGGTTTTTCAATCGGAGCTGCTGCTACGGGTGGCCGTTCTTCTGCCGGCTCAAGGACCAGTTCTACGGGGCCTTCAGGCATTTTATCTTCTATGACCGGTTTAGTTGCTTCTGGCGCAACTGGGCTAGCCTCTGCAACAGGAGCCTGAGGTATGGCCGCTTCTGAAAATGTTTGTGCTGTTTGATTTTCTGGTACAGCTTGAGACACGGTCTCTGGCTGCTCAGGAATTTCTGCTGTCCCTTGAGAAGCGATTTCCGATATCGGTTCTTCTAAAGTCTTGCCGTTGTTAATACTTGGGGTGGTATCCAAAACAGCAATTTCTGGCTGTGCTTCAGCTTTGTTTTCTGGCTTTTCAGGCTCCATATTTTGAGCCTGCGGAACTGTATCTGCAAGTTCCTGTATTGTATCGTTTCGTGATTCTGCAACCTCAAGAGCCGCTTGAGACAGGGGTTCAGAAGCTGGATGGCTTATTTCCTGGGCTACCGTGTTAGGCATCACCGCAGCTGCATCTGGAGCGGCAGCGACAGCAGCCGTTGATGCTACCAGGTTTTCGCTTTTTGTCTCAGGTTTTGCATCTTCGACCAAAGAGAGGGCTGCTACAGGATCTCGATCAGGGTCACCCCTTCTATTAAGTTCCTCGGTATATCGCGAAAAGGCTATTGGATCCGCAGGCATATTAACCCGAATGCGTCCTACAATGCCCTTATCTATACCTAAGACCGTAGCGGCTTCCCGAGAAAGTATACCTAAAAGGCCAGGTGTATCGATACCGCTCACGACCACAGCACGGAGCGTTTTGCCATTTTCCAGGTTCATGACATCAACCATGGTATTTCTGGGGAATGAATTCGTGGCGATATAATAGCCCTTCTCCGGCAATTCTCCGCCAGAAGCCATCGCTGCGGCACCTTCCCAAATTGAGGCAGCCATCAGATTGACGCAGGAAATAAGGATGAATACTATCGTCATCAATTTTTTCATATTCTACCTGCCTTTTGTATCACCTACTGTTTTACGAACAGCCTGCGGGTCTGTTCTTTTGCCCGCTGCATATCCTCTTCTATATTCTTTGACAAAGAAGGCGAATTATAATCTATCTGCTTAAGCAGTTTTCCCGTTCCTACAGAGTATTGATAAAACTTAGCAGCCGCAGGGGCTGCCCGTTCTTTTTTTTGTGTATTCGGAATGGCAAGATACACCAACTCAACCACCAATATGGTATTTGCTCCGCCTTCCTGTGCTTCCTGCAGTGTCTTTTGAAGCGCAAATGTGGAAGCGTTCTGGATAGGAGTGTTGCTCACTATGGCTCCCATATCAAAGAGGGCATCCAAAACACCGGATTCCCACGCTGATGAGGATTCAAAATTGTATAGGGCAGCATCGGGAGTTTTTTCTAAAACGGAGACAAAAATAGTTTCCGCCCCCACATAAAGGCCCAAACCAATGGCGAATAAAAACAAAAAAAAGGCACGTTTCATCTACCTATACTCCATTTTCAATATCGGAACTATTTTTTTAATACTGAGCCAATTTCTAAAGTCGGTTGTGAGTTCCTTTCCGTTGCTCAAGAACGGAGTCTGTGCTATGGTATTACAAGCCTATGGAATACTATGCGATTCAAGTTAAAACTGGTTCTGAAGAAAAATATATCCATCTTTTTACATCCAAGCATCCTGGATCCCCGATTACCCTTCACTTTCTCCAGCGGCGCATGGCAATCCGGAGAAACGGCAAGGTACTGCAGGAACTGGCCCCCATTTTCCCCGGCTATCTTTTTGCCGAACTTGAGGGGCCAATTCCGAATGCCTTATACTGGGCCCTGCGAAAAACCGACGGTTTTTTCAGATTTTTAAAATCAAACCAGGATGTACAGCCCCTTTCCGGACATGATTTAGAAATCGTTACCCATTTTATTAAATCCGGTTCCATAGCAGAAAAATCCAAGGTTTATTTTGATGAACAGGACCGCATCTTAGTGCAAGAAGGGCCGCTAAAAGGACTGGAGGGATCCATTGTAAAGGTCGATAAAAGAAAAGGGAGGGCGAAAATACGGCTCGATCTGGACAACGCACCCTTTACCATCGACCTGGCTTTTGAAGTTATCAGCAGGGTCTAAAAAAGGTCGGCCGCTTTCGCATAAATCGAATGACATCTTACAAATCTGCCCGTTTGTACATTATCGGCGCCGGCTTTGCCGGACAAACCCTGGCTAAGGAAATAAAGTCCAAAGGGATTTTTGGTGAAGTTGTCGCCTTCCTGGATGACGATCCAGAAAAAATTGGCCGCAGTATTGAAGGGGTTCCCGTGCTGGGGCCCATTAAAGATGTGGCTCGGCTTTTGCGCATGAATCCCGCCGACGAAGCTATCATAGCCATCCCCAGCGCAAGCCGGGAGTATTTGCGGGAACTGTACCAGATTTTAAAAAAGGCGGGATTCGAAAAAATCCGCATACTGCCCGGCATCTCCCAAATTATCGAAGGGGATGCCCACCTGATTCAAACTCGTTCCATCGATCCCCAAGACCTTCTGGGAAGAACCCCTGTTGCCATTGGCCTTAAAGAAAGTCTGACATATCTCCGGGGTAAGCGTGTTCTGGTAACTGGGGCCGGCGGTTCGATCGGAAGCGAACTATGCAGACAGCTTTTGTCAGGAGGCGCCCAACGGCTTTACCTTTTGGGACACGGGGAAAATTCAATTTATCAAATTGATAAGGAACTGAGAATCCTTCAGGAAGAAGGGGTTGGCGAAAAGGCAACGATTGTTCCCATTATTGGGGACCTCAAAGACGAAGCCTATGTGGATTATATCCTTGGGAAATTAAAAGTTGATGTCATTTTTCATGCCGCGGCTTACAAACACGTTCCCATGATGGAAGAAAACCCCGTTGCAGCCATAGAAAACAACGTGTTTGGCACAGAAAACCTTATAAAAGCAGCTAGAAAATATGGAGTCAAACGTTTTGTGCTTATTTCGACCGACAAAGCAGTAGAACCCGTATCGGTTTACGGGGCATCCAAATTTCTCTGCGAACAACTGGTTCTTTCCGCTTCCGCCTCAGGAGCTTCCCAATTTATGGTGGTTCGTTTTGGGAATGTGCTTGGATCCCGAGGCTCTATTATGCCCCTATTCCAAAAACAGATTGAAAAGGGCGGTCCCGTCACAGTCACCCATCCAGAGGCGCGCCGCTGGTTTATGACTATCCCGGAAGCATGTTCATTAGTTCTTAAGGCAGGAGGGGTCGGCGAAAATGGCAGACTCTACCTTCTTGATATGGGAGAACCGGTAAAAATACGAGAACTGGCAGAACAGATGATCCGGTTTTATGGTTTTGAACCGGACAAGGAAATTAAAATTGAATATATAGGGCTCAGACCTGGTGAACGGATTGATGAACGGCTCTGGAGCCAGGATGAAATACCGGTAGAAACCGAGTATCCGCGAATTCGCCGGGTGGAGCGGAAGGAAGCGCCGCTCTTAAACCTGCATCAACTTCTCGAGGGGCTCCGTCCTATTTGCCGTTTTAACCCTGCTAAAGCAGAACAGTATCGGGACAAAGTACTCCTTAGACGGCTCTTGCATGAGTTCATTCCGACGGTTATCATTCCTGAACATGAACAAAACCATTGATCCCATACCCTTTGCCCGCCCCTTTATCGGTGCGGAAGAAGAAGAAGCTGTTCTTAGAGTACTCCGATCGGGCTGGCTGACCACGGGGACAGAAGCGCTTTCATTCGAAAAAGAATTTGCTGCATTCTTTCAACAAAAAAATAAGCCTCGTTCCATTGAAACACGGGATGAAATTCATGCCCTGGCGGTCAATTCTGCCACAAGCGGTTTGCATCTTGCCCTTGAGGCCTGCGGAGTGGGCCCCGGTGATATTGTGGTGACTTCCACTTATACATTTACTGCCACCGCCGAAGTGGTCCGGTATCTGGGTGCCCATGTGGTGTTTGTTGATGTAAAAGCCGGCACCTATCTCATAGATCCAGATGCATTAGAGCGGACTTTAGAGCGACTTTCCCAGGGGCTGCCAGCTTATACCCCCCGACAAAACGACCGAAATCCGGCGATGGGCTACGGTCCAACAGGGAAAGTCAAGGCAATTATCCCGGTTCATGTGGCAGGCCTTGCCTGTGATATGGATAGAATAGTGAGCCTTGCACATAAATACGGCACTCAGGTTGTCGAAGATGCGGCGCATTCATTCCCTTCCCGTCTTGCTGATGGCCGCTGGGTCGGACTGCTTGGAGACATAGGGGTCTTTTCGTTTTATGCCACTAAAACAATTACCACCGGTGAAGGCGGTATGGTGGTAACTCACAATAAAGATGTGGCAAATCGTATTTCGATTATGCGATCCCATGGTATCGACAGGTCTATTTGGAATCGCTATACGGACACTAAGGCCAGCTGGAAATATGCTGTTGTGGCTCCAGGATACAAATACAATATGCCGGATTTACTGGCTGCAATCGGACGGGTCCAGCTTAGAAGAGCCTTCGATCTCCTCGAAATGCGCCGGCATATTGCTGAACGGTACAACCAGGCCTTCAGCAGTGTGCCTGAATTGATAGTTCCCCCTTCTGGAATAGAAAATGCCTGGCACCTCTATCCCCTTAGACTCGCTGATTTCTCAGATTCGGCTGCGAGGGATCGATTCATCGATCTACTGCAAAACCAGGGTATAGGGGTTTCTGTCCATTTTATACCCCTCCATACAATGCCCTATTATGCAGACCTGTATCATTTTTCCGAATCTGATTTTCCGAATGCATTGGATACCTTCATGCGTACTGTTTCGCTTCCAATCTGGCCAGGGATGACCGAAGAGCAAGTAGATCGGGTTATCGAAACGGTTATGAAAACGATTCGGCAACTTAAAGGATAACTTGATGGCACAGTCACGGGCTGCTGGAACATTAGAAGACATATTATTGCAAGGCATGCTGTACGGTACGATATTAAGATCGCCTGTGGCCGCAGGATCCCTTGTAAAAATAAACACGCCAAAACTTACCAGTTCCTATACCCTTATTACAGCCCGTGATATTCCCGGGAATAATCGCCTCGAAGGCCTTTCTGATCAGGTTCCGATACTCGCAGCATCAGAGGTTCGCTATATCGGCGAACCGGTGGCACTCCTGATTGGACCTGACCGAAACAAACTCGAAGATTTAGCAGCCTCAAGCGAAATCGTCGTAGAAGAAACCAATGGACGTTTTGAGTGCGAAACCTTTGATTCTGATCGGATTCTAGCAAAAAAAAACATTCAAAATAAAGAAATCGACGGGCTTTTTAAGCGGAATAAAAACATACTTGAAGGGACCTACAGAACCGGTATCCAGGAACACTGGTATCCCGAGTGCCATGGAGCAGTTGCAAGCTATAGCTATGATAAAATGCTGATACGAACCGCAACCCAGTGGCCTTTTCAGGTTCGTAAATCTGTAGCATCGGTCCTTGCCGTTTCTGTAGAGGACATACTCGTAGAACCCTTAGAACTGGGAATACATTTGGATGGGAAAATTTGGTACCCCTCCCTCCTTGCATGTCTTGCAGGGCTTGCCACCTATATCTGCAAAAAACCGGTCAAAATTATGTTGAACCGTTTGGAAGATTTCCAGTTCAGCCCCAAACGGCCGGCCTCACAAATTCTTTTAAGAAGCCTTACTAACGATGAAGGGGCCCTGCTCGCGCTGGAAAGCAGGCCAATTGTGAATATGGGAGCCGCAGGCCCCTTTGCGGAAGAATTTATAACCCGCCTAAGTCTTGGATCCGCCGGCGCATATCGCTGCAAACATACCAGAGTCGAAGGCTATGCCGTTTCGAGCAACATTCCTCCCGCAGGGCCCTTTGCTGGTTTCGGTTTCTCCCAGGCAAGTTTTGCAATAGAAAACCACATCTGGACTCTGACAGACCAATTGCATGAAAACCCGCTTACCTGGAGAAAACGAAATGCGCTCTGTAAGGGTGACAGCCTTATAACTGGCACTGTAATTCGCGACGCGGTGCCTTCAGAGGCGCTACTTGATACGGTTGCAGCCATGAGTGATTTTCATCGTAAATGGGCATCCTATGAAATGATCAGCAGGTATCATCGAAGTCTCGCCCGATTCCCCACAGACAAAGCCCTAAGGGGTATAGGGGTAAGTCTGGGCTACCAAGGCAATGGACTCCTTTTTGAAGGAGCCGATACTGGAACCTACGGTATAGAAGCAACTCTTGAAAAAGATGGCTCTTTACTCATTAAAAGCAGTGCCATTGTCTCTCATCCTGAAACCTGGTCCATTTGGGCAACCATTGCAAGTGATATCCTTGGTATTGAGACTTCACAGATCTCCTTTGCGCCAGTAAGAACCGATATGGTGCCTGATTTTGGGCCCTCTTCGCTTTCCCGAAATACCACTATTATGACTAAATTGATAGAGCGGGCTTGTGAAGCAATTCGTCGGCAGCGTTTCCGAGATCCATTGCCTATAACGGTAAAGCGCCAATTTCGGCCTACCAAGGCCATGAAAGATGGACTCCCCTTCAGTATGCTCAGCTGGGGATCTGCGGTGGTTGAGGTAGAGATTGAACCCATCACGTTACAACCCATCACGCGCGGAATATGGCTTATCATAGACGGCGGGAAAATCCTATCGGAAGATGTGGCAAGGAGATCTATCAATACATCGAGCATTCATGCCTTGCAGTGGGTATCCGGTAATAATCTTCGCTATATAGATGGGAAAATCCCATCCAAAACGATGGAATATTATTCAATCATGATGCAAAACACTCCTCCTCCGGTGTACCTAGAATTTTTATGGAATAACAATGAACAACCTAAGGGGATCGGAGAATTGCCTTATACGCTGATTCCTGGGGCCTTTGCCCAGGCGGTTGCCCAGGCAATCGGAAAACCGATACAAAACATGCCGGTATTGCCTCAAGATATTGAGCAGGCTCTGGCAGGTACAGAGGGAGCCCCATGACTATTCCGTTTATCCTGAATGGAGAAGATGTAGTCGCCCAGTGTTCTGTTGATAAACGTCTCGTTGATATATTAAGGGATAATTTTAAACTCACCGGGACCAGGGCTGACTGCCGCAGCGGTTGCTGCGGAGCCTGTTCCGTTATTTTTAATGGCCGACTTGTTCCTTCTTGTATGATACCTGCATTCAGGGTTAAGGACGGTGAAGTAATTACCATCGAAGGTTTTATGCAAACGCTCGAATATCAGGATATCCTTTCTGGTTTTAGCCAATCCAGTTTTGATCCCTGCGTATTCTGCCAAACCCCGGTAATTTTGGGGACCGAGGCCCTGCTTTCCCACAACTTGCGTCCTGAACAACAGGACATATTAGCAGCTTTTACCGATATACAATGCCGCTGTATCGATCCAAATCTTTTAATCCAGGCTGTAAAAACAGTTTCTGAGATCAGACAGAGAAGGCTCTATGGAAGATCAAAATAACATACCCCATAACCAGGTATTTAGCCCTTTCAATTTGGCAGAACTTTTTACATTCTGGAACCGTTTTCCTGATTCAGTACTGTTTGCCGGAGGCACCGATTTACTGAGAGGCCAAACCGGCAGGATATTCAGTTTACCTAAAAATCTTATTTCACTGGATAAGGTGGAGGAATTAAAAAAATACAGCAGAACAGAACGGCATCTTGAGCTCGGGGCGGCCCTTTGTCTATCTGATATAATCCGGCTGGGGAAAATAGTTCCAGAGGCCCTGGTCACTATTATCAACGCTATAGGGAATCCGAGGATCCGCAATCTTGCTACAATCGGCGGGGCTATCATGAGCACCCACCGATATTCGGATCTCCATGCGGTTTTAATTGCATTGGATGCAACCTATGAACTCAAGTCCGCTGCCAGTTCGCGATGGATTTCGGCAAGCAAATTTGTTACCGCAGGCGCGGATCTCTTGCAGGAAGAGAAGGCTCTTATTAGCCGGATCAGAATCCCCCTTACAAGCTGGAACTATATATTTCATAAAAAAATAGGAGACCTTCACCGTGATGATCCAGAGGGCGGTACCTTTTTATTTCTTTGTAATGTCATGAAAAATACAATTACAGAGATACACCTCATTTTTGTAGGTTCTGTGATTGTACGGTTTAAGGATGTCGAAACAAATCTTGTAGGCCAGAACATACCTCTTGGAAATAAAAATATGGAAACCATACTAGCCAATTGTTCAGCACTATTAGAAGAAAAACTAAGCAATAACCAGTTTTTACAGAAAAGCCTGTACCGTTGCATCGAGACTGCCCTCACTTTTTGAATACTGTAGAGCTTGAAATAGTCTTTGAACCGTGATATGTTGTTCAATACTTGAACATCTGGATACCGGAATTGGAGCGTGTTTCGGCCGCACATACTATCCGTGTCCTTTCCTTTGACCCTCATTGTGTACAGCCATAACGGCATTGTGCTTCGTTTCTATATCATCCTATGAATGTTGAAATAACAGACCCAGAACTCGCAATTCTTGAAACCATTTATGATTCGAGCCGGCAGTCAGGAACCGTAAAACAACGGGATCTTGCCCATAGTACGGGGACATCCCTTGGCATGACCAATGCAATCCTTAAGCGTCTTACTCTTAAGGGCTGGATTACGATTAAAAAAATCAATAGCCGAAACATTCAATATGCGATTACACCCGATGGGGTCAATGAAATAGCCCGACGCAGTTACCGGTATTTCAAGCGTACTATTAGAAACGTAGCTATGTACCGGGATAGTATTGATGCAGAAATTAACCGGGCTAAAATTCGTGGTTGCACTACGGTAGTTTTGATTGGTGTTAGCGATTTAGATTTTATTGTCGAACACAGTTGCATACGTCATGGGCTTACTTATTTAAAGGTAGTCGATCTAGAAACGGCAGCACCGCTCTTTTCAAAAGATTATTTTTTTATTTTTTCTGAAAGTATAGAAAATGTTCATCAAAGTAAAAATCCTGATCACTTGTATTTGATATCCCTTCTGGCAGACTCCGGAGAAATACATGATTCGTGATGTGCTTCACTCCTTTACTTTTAAGGGAAAAACAAGTTCGGTACTCATTAGCCAAAGCATCCCGGATTTAGAACGGCTGAGCGCTGGTTATGCCCTGTCCCAGAGTCTTGTTGTGTGTGATACAAACACTAAGAAGATTGCAGCATCTATTCCTGGTATAAATCATGCTCGTCTTTGCGTTATCCGGAGCGGCGAAGATGCTAAAAATTGGCAATCGGTGGAACAGATATTAAGAGCCGCTGCCGAAGCTGGTATTGGCCGAGACGGTCTATTTATCGGTATTGGCGGCGGAGTTGTCACTGATCTTACCGCCTTTGCGGCGGCTATTTATATGCGGGGCATTGCGGTGCGCCTTGTATCTACCACAGTTCTTGGTATGGTAGACGCTTCTGTGGGCGGCAAAACCGGCTTTGACTTTCTTGGCATTAAAAACCTCGTCGGGGCCTTTCATCCGGCGGATGAAATTTTTATGCCCCTTTCGGTATTAGAAACCCTGCCTGCTTCCGAATGGAAATCGGGCTTCGCAGAAATTCTTAAAACTGGTATTTTAGCTGATCCTGCTATTATTGATATTTTGCAGCAGTATCCTATCAATTTTGATGATCCAGATTTTCTTTCGTATACATCGAAACAAGAATGGCTTTCTGATATTATTCACCGTTGTGTTGCCGCAAAGGGGAAAATTGTAGAATCCGATCCCGAAGAAACGGGGACGGAACGGACGCTGCTCAACCTGGGACACACCTACGGACATGCTTTGGAAGCGGTCGCAGGACTAGGGACGGTGAGCCATGGGGAAGCCGTAGCTTGGGGGATCGGAAGGGCATGTGCACTCGGTGAATTACTCGGCATTACCCCAAAAGAAAGAACAATGCAAATAGTTAATTTACTTGAAAAACTGGGTTATTGTACAACTTCTCGCTATCCTCTTTCTTTCTGGGACCCTGAAAAAATCATTCAAGCCATGTATTCGGACAAGAAGAAACAGCAGGGGAAACTCCGATTTATCATTCCCGCCGCCGAAGGGGCAGTTATTAAAACAATTGATAAAAGTGATATAGACTTAGTACTTAAGACTCTGGGATAAATAAATAAAAAAGGATAGGTATTATGAAAAACACAAAAAATAACAAACACGTTTTTTATCCGGGCATTATCATTTTATTTTCATTGATAGTTCTTATCCAAATGCCCGCAGCAGCACAGAGTACTGACAGTCCCTATTATATCCATACCATTACTTTTGATATTCAAGGAATCACTCAACCATTTGCACTGCGAAATGCTGCAGGTCTTAAAGAGGGAGAAGCCTTTTCCAGCAAGAACGACCTTGATAATTATATTAAAGATAGGACTCAGCTTCTGCTGAATAATCGGGTTTTAGAAGACGCTCAGTTGGAATATACCCTGGGGGAACCTGACACAGACGGCCGTATTCCGGTGTATCTTGCAGTTAAAACTACCGATACATGGAACATTATTGCCCTACCCTATTTTAAGTATGATTCAAGCAAGGGTCTTGAAATCAGCATAAAAGCCCGTGATTACAACTTTTTGGGAACCATGCAGCCCCTCAGAGTTGATCTTGGTTATGAGATTGACCGTGAACCGCTAAATAGCCAAGCCTTTGATAGAGGCGCTTTTTTTATAGAGGTAGATTCCAACTTTCCGTTTAAAGCATGGAATTTAAATTGGAATTTCGACTTTGACCATTATTTCGGCTATACCTATAAATATGGCTTTGAATACGAAAACGCAACAGGCTTGAGCCTGTCCTTACCGATCAAAACCACAACACTTACTTTTTCAGCTTATCAAGGGATCTCCATCAATCAGGAAAATGCCGACCAATACAAAATACTTTATGGTGACCGATATGCCGATTATTGGTATTTAAGCAATTGGTTTCGTCTAGATTGGACCATTCCTACATCTGTCAAGGCCAATGGTCTTGGAAACCTTTCATATACCCCGTCTCTGCAAATTAAACAAAATTATCGCCCCTTCGGAGATATTGGAGAAGAACGTATTGGACCTATAGGGACAATAGCACAGAAACTAACTTTTGGTAGAATTGATTGGATTGGTAATTTTAGACGCGGCTTAAGCGCAAGCATTTCGAACAACAATGATTACAATTTTTATAAAAATAATTGGAATAGAAATATACAGGCTGAAACTATCGGCCATTACCCTCTCTTTTCTTTTTTAGGCGTTTCAGCAAGGCTTCAAGGGGATTATTATTTTGACAGCCCTGATTCAAACGGCGCAAGCCCCCTTCGTGGTATTCTTGATTCTGCAGTGAGCACCCAATATGGTCTTTATACAAACCTTGACTTCCCTGTAAGAATAATTCGCTTTGTACCTTCTGAATGGTTTAAGAAAAAGTGGATGCGGCTCTTCGATGTAGAACAGCAGTGGACTCCTTTTATAGATATGGCTATGGTACGGGATCTGGTCAATAACCGTGAATTTTCTCCCCAAGATCTGCTTGTTACTAGTGGCTTAGAGGTTGTTACTTTTCCTCTCTTTATACGAAGTTTTTTTCTGCGAATCAGTGTTGGTTTTAATTTGAAAGAAGCGCTTCGGACAAAAGACCTGCCTAATGGAGATAACCGGGAAATTTTCATAGGTATCGGACATCATTATTAGAATTTAAGATTATA
>JAIWNU010000131.1 GCA_020216655.1 Treponema sp.
AAGCTGGGGTTCCCAGAGGCTAAAAGAACGCTGTGTTTTTACCGGCGGCCCCGCATACCAGCCCGTTCCCACTAACGTAGGACCTGCCCCTGGGCCTTCAATTTCCCGGCTGATTTCTTCTACCAATCGGTCTGTAAGGCCTGCCCATCCATACATAATGCCGGCCCTAATGGATTCGGCGGTATTTTTTCTTTTTGCTTGTTCAGGTTCTTCCAGCTTTACCTGGGGAATCTGGGCGGCCCGGAGCCGAAGGTCCGATGCAGCCGCTTCGAGTCCTGGGGCCAGGGCCACGCCGACCAGATCTCCCCGGCTGTCCAGGGCGGTAAAGGAAAGGGTAGTAGCAAAATCGATAATGATACAGGGGACCTGTACCAAGGTGCTGGCTGCCACCGCATTGCAGACCAGATCTGAACCCACTTCTGCGGGGTTATCTGTCCTGATTCTAAGCCCCGTCTTTATGCCTGGGCCGACTACAAGACAAGCTGTCCCCTGGGGAAGAAAGCGTTCCAGCACCTCAGTAAAAATACCAGTCCAGGCAGGCACCACCGATGATAGTATACCCTGGGTAATTCCTTTTAAGGGGATACCCCGTTCAGCAAAAAGGGACCGGATTAAAAACGCCCATTCATCAGCCGAACGGTCCGCTGCGGATAGCCGGATAATTGCCTGCCATTGGCCATCCGCGGAAACAAGTCCCACAGAGACTCCGCCATTCCGTACATCCGCAGCAAGTATCATTCCCTATTCCTCCAATTTAGAAAGCTTTGCCTTTCCCAAACTATTGCCGATACCGGTATACACCGAGACTACAATCAAGGTAATGACCGCAGACACAGCCGCTTCTACCGGACCGTTGCCGATAGCCACCGTAAAAATGAGGGACCAGGGGAAAAATCCGAAGATCCCAAGGGCCGAAAGCACAAGAATCGTATTGGTAAGACTGCCTCCGAGACCCGCAGCAATAAGAGATGCGGAATAGCGAACCGGGTGTATCTTTGGCTTATCTAGACCAGCGGAAGAGGTGGCAAAACGCCCTGCTATCAGTCGATACAAGAGCCATGAGACGGGTCCAATAAGAAGGCGGGGAACCACCGAGATAAATGGATTAGTAAAGGCCACATCCACTGGCCCCGTAGGAGCTATCGCAGCCTGCAAGAGGCTGGAGAGTCCAAACAAGAGACCAATCACAAAACCAACCAGGGGCCCTTCCAAAACAGCGCCGACAATGACGGGCACCTGGAGAATTGTCACTGAGGCCCCAGAAAACCAAGGGATAAACCCGAGCCGGGTAACCCCCAACACAATAGCAATTGCGGATAGAACTCCTGCTACCGCAATTTTACGAACCGGTAGGACTGCCATAGGCTTGCCTCCAAAATAAAAAATAAAAGCTCCACAAAGAAGCCTTGTTTTCTCAAAAAACATCGGTCCGAAATTTATTTCCGCAGCATATCGGTACGGCGGGCCGAAAAGAGCCGCAGCTCCATAGCGGTTGCCAGTACTTCGGAGCGTTCGAGCGCCCTGAGGAACAATGGAACCACCAACACAATGCCGGCCCGCATCTTGTTCTGGCCATGGTATCCGCCACCTCGAGATAGCTGGCCTATTACAATCCGTTCAGCCTCTTCCACTAAAAGAGGAACAAAGCGCAGGGCAATACCAAAGATGAGCATGAAGTCCTGAATGGGAAGCCCCCGCTTTCCTAATGGGGCCAGCAGCCCTTTGACCGCTCTAATGCTTTCTACCATGGGAGTAACCGCAGAGTACAAAGCCAAAAGAGCCATAAGAGCAGCAAGCCGGCTTATCAACATCAACACATTGGTCATTTTTTGGACCGAAAGTACAATAAAGCCCCATTGCCACAGAACCTGGCTCGTATCCTGGGACCAGGGAAACAATACCTGGACCAGCACCATAAATAAAATATAGAGAGCCGCAGGCACAAGGCCCCGGAGCAAATGTTTGGGACCGACATTGCCGAGTGTCTTTCCGACCAGCAATATTACTCCGAGCATAACCAGCGAAAAATGCCAGGCAGGCACGAGAATTACCGCAAACAGAATGATAATCGTTGCAGCCAGCTTGAGTCCCGCACTCAGGTTCCGAAGAACGGAAGGTATATCGATAAAGAGACCCAGATTTACATTGCGGAAAAACTCTATCCCCGTGGTTCTACGCTGTCTCTGGGGCTGGCAGAGCGGCTTCATATTGATGAGTTGTGCTGGAGAGGTGGAACTGCTTGCTGTCTCTGCGGTGGAAAGGGACCCAAGTACCGAATCAATACCGGAAGCAGTAAGGGCTGTCTTGCCCGGGAAAAGGCCAGGCATTCCCAAAGCTGTCTCCAGCCCACGGCAAAAACGGACAGTCCAGGGCTGAAACAATTTCCATTCAGGGCTCCACTGATGAATAAATACCTCTTCCGGACTGCCCAGGGCGACTAATTTCCCTTCGTATAAAACACCCACAAGATCATGGGTACAGGCGTCTTCCATAGAATGGGTACTGGAAATGACGGTCTTTCCCTGCTGCTTTAACTGGCTAATAAGTTCCGCAACCCGGGCCTGCCCTTCACCGTCCAGTGCAGCCACAGGCTCATCAAGCAGGAAAAGCTCTCCTTCCAGGGCCAGGACACCGGCTAAGGCAAGCCGGCGTTTTTCCCCGCCCGAAAGCTGCCGCACCAGCCTGTCCCGGTACTTATCGTAGGGGAGCCCCACCATTTCCATGGCCCGGCGTACCCGTTCCACCAAAGCTTTACCCGTTAGTCCCGAATTCCTCGGACCATAGGCAACCTCGTCGGCCACATAGGTCTCGAATTGGGCACTTTCTGGGTTTTGGACCGCCAGAACGGCCCGACGCCGGAGGGTGCGCAGATCAATGGTTGCATCGCGGGTATTCTGCCCTAAGACTGCAACCTGTCCGCTTGTCGGGAGGAGAATAGCGTTGAGGTGTCTGAGCAGGGTCGACTTGCCCGATCCAGAGGGGCCAATGAGGGCCAGATTGCACCCCCGGGGGAGGGCAAAGGTAATGTCCTCGAGGCCGGCGGCTGCAAAAGCTGTACCGGCTAAGTAGGTATGATGCACATTCTGGCACTGCACGGCACAATCATGGTCCATAGTGCCGTACGCCATCTGAGGAGTCACAGCCTGATGACTTGCCGGCCCCGTTCCCGTCTCATCATCGGCAGCTGCTCTGCGCTGAGAAATAGCAGCAAGATCAGGTTTCTTTTGGGCAGTAAGATAGGCTGCAAAAGATGCAGCTACAGCCTCAGCCTGCAACGTAAGGGGCTCAAAATCAGGGAAACGCCGGCGCAAGCGTCGGACCGTTTCCAAAGCTGAGTTAATGCGGAAGCCCCAGCGTTCAAGTTCCGGATGAACAAAAAGCTCCTGGGGGCTACCGTTAAACACAAGCCGGCCCTGATGCAATACGATGCAGCGCTGGGCCCGGCTCGCTTCCTCAATATTATGGGTAATATGCAGTATCGTCTTGCCCTGCCGCCAGAGCTCGTCCAGCAAATCCATCAGCGCATGACGGCTTCCTTCGTCGAGCATAGAGGCAGCCTCATCCAGGGCAAGCACAGGCGTCTCCATGGCGAGTACCCCCGCCAATGCAAGGCGCTGCCGCTCGCCGCCTGAAAGAAACTGGGGCGGCCGGGCCCTGAGCCTCTGGAGCCCCGTATCCTGAAGAGCCTTATTCAAGCGACGGTTCCGTTCCTCTGGGGGAAGGCCCTGATTTTCAGGACCAAAGGCAACATCCTCTTCCACCACAGTGCCGACTATCTGATCGTCTGGATTCTGGAGCAGGGTACCAATTATTTGTCGAATGGGGTAAATATCCTCAGGCCGGGCTGGGTCCAGCGGACCATCACCATAAATCGTAACCTGTCCCGCTTCGGGAATACAGAGACCATTAATACATTTTATGAGGGTACTTTTACCGGAACCATTAGCTCCAAGAATGGCTACATATTCACCATCCAAAATTGTAAAGGACACATGTTGTAGTGCTGCCGCAGATTCGGCTGGCACATACGCATATTGATAGGAGAGGTCTCGCAGAACGATACGGGCCTTGCCGTTCTCTGCCAAACAATCCAGGGGGCTCAGTGTATTCATAGGACTCCACGTCCCGGTCCATTATGGATCCAGGCGCAATATAAGGTTAAACAAAAGGCGTAATTGTGTCAACAAAAGTACCCTTGAAACACCATTGACCAGATTTCACATTATATGAAAAATATCAACTATTATGGCCCTTGTTGAATCCCGCTTCCGCAGGCTCTATGCGGTACTCTTTTCTATTTTTGTACTCTTCGGTATCTCCATGACTATTATCGGAGCAACACTGCCCAAAATCCTCACAGACTTTGGCTGGAGCTACACTTCTGCAGGAGCGGTCATCGCTGCAGGAGCGGTGAGCTACTTTGCAGCCACCTATGGGGCGGGCTTTCTTATTTCCGCCATAGGCGCAAAACCGACCATGCTTATTGGCCTTGTATTGGAGGTTTTAGGCCTTCTCTTTTTTGCAAAATCACCTTCGGTGCTTATCAACCTGCTTCTGAACACCGGCATTGGGGTTGGCCAGGGCTTCCTTGAACTCACTGTAAACTGGTCCACCCTCAGGATGGAAAAATCCTCCCATGGCCGAGCCATGAATTTGATGCACGGCGCTTTCGCTGCCGGAGCTTTTATCGGCCCCTTCGTTATCGGCATCCTTATGCAGCAGCACCTGTCCTGGACCTTGGTATACCGGCTCATCGCGGTTCTCTTTGCCGGCATCTTTGTGCTCATCACCTCTCTTTCTTTTTCCAGCCTTGGCAAAGACCCTGGCCATAACACCACTTCGGGCCGCCGGGATTTATTGAAGCATCCGGCCTATTGGCTTGGATTTTTTACCCTACTGCTTTATGTAGGAGTTGAACTCGGCATCTCTAACTGGATCGCCGAATATTTTGTAGTTACCTACAAGGCAAGCCCCGCAAGCGGTTCCTTTATGGTATCCCTTTTCTGGGTCGGCCTCCTTGCGGGACGCTTCGGCGTTCCTCTCCTCTACCGGGGTAACCGCCAGGGATTTGTACTTGTGTTTATGTCCCTGTTGATGAGCCTTTCAGTGATCCTGCTGTCGGCCCTGGGCTTTGCAGCACCCAATGGGCTGACATTACACCTGGCCCGGGGCCTCGCCTTTTTAGCCGGCCTTGGCTGTTCGATTATTTACCCCATGGTAGTTACCCGGATCGGGGCCGCCTTCCCGGACACCCAGAGCGAAGCTGTCGCATTTTCTACCATGGGCGGCGGCGTGGGGGCCTTTGCCTTTCCCTTCCTCATGGCGGCCCTTTCCTCAGCATTTGGAATCCGCCTTGGTTTTGCATCCTACGGACTTTTTTCCCTGGCTGTTGTAGCATCGAATATCACGCTTGTAAGGCTGACCCTGGGGAAATGAACGGAGTTTTACTGACAATATTGTAGATTTTGGATATAATTAAAAGCATGGAACAAGTTGATTACCTGAAGGGACTTAAAAATCTGCCCATCAATCCTGCTATTTCATCTAAAGTTCTAGAAATGATAGAAAAGCAGGAATTCAGTTTTAAACACCTCGAAAGCTTAATCAGTGCGGATCCCGGACTGACCACAAAGATACTGCGTATTGCTAATTCGGCCCTCTATGCCCGGCAAAACAAAATTACTAAACTGCAAACCGCCATCAGCATGCTGGGGCTTACTACAATTAAAAATCTGGTTATTCTCGTTACCGGTACGAGTCTTTTTAAGCAATATACTGGTTCTTGGTTCTATAAGTTGTTCTGGCACCATTCTTTGGACACAGCCTTTATAGCAAAAGACATGGCCAACACCTGCGGTCTGCAAGACCAGACAGAAGAACTATTTATTGCTGGACTTCTGCATAATGTGGGACAGATTCCCCTCTATCTTCACAAGCCAGAAACCTATGATAGTCTGGTAAAACAGGTTATTCAGGAAGGCCGGCGGTTCAGCGAACTTGAACAGCAGGTCTACAGGACTAATCACCGAGAATTGGGGGGCTTATTGCTCACCCAATGGAGTTTTCCATCCCTATTCTGCGATTGCGCTCGTGAGCATGGAAACATTAATATTACGTCGAGCTGGAAAAAACAGATTCTTATTGTTTCCAATGCATCCTTTATTGCATCCAACTGGTCTTATTTCGAAAAAAATCCTAAGGATTATCAACTGCTCGAAGGCCAGCTCCGCCAGCTGGGCCGGGACATCCAGCATATCCGCATGTATGAAGCGCAATACAGGACTGTCCTCGCCCAGGATCCTTTCTACAAGGAATGCAAAGAGCTTATTAGGGAATAATATAATCTGCCAAACGAATGGCTCCGCCTATCTCAAGGGAATAGGCCCAATAGGTCTCACCAGTTCTGTTTCCACCCACAGCAAGGTAGAGGCTAAGATTCTTTCGAACCCCTTCCAGACGGACAGCCCCATCAAAAAGTACTGCGCCTGTTGAGCCTACCGAGGCAAACCATCCCGACCAAAGACGGCCAGCCCCCGTTACAATCCAATTAGTACCGTTTACCAGTTGTACTGAAAGATTTAATCCACCCTTCAGCATAAGAGCCTGATCTGGAGCATAGTAATCTGTTATATTTTTGCTTTTTTCAGAATTTTCCCATGATCCAAAGGCACCGACATCCAGTAAAATCTGCGGTTTTGCCATAAGCAGATTCTGAATATGCAGTTCGCCCTTTCCGCTATAAATCATGTTGGTTTGATCAGCGAAATAGGGACAAAAGATATACCGGTAAGATCCATCGGTCTGTACACTAAAACTTCTAAAAAACTGCCGGTTCGGATAATCAAGGAATAGCTGTATCGAAGCTCCTGCCTGGTGTTCATACTGGGCAAGACGATCTGCAAAAAAGGTATCTTTAATCTGATGAAATCCATAGGTGGTCCCCATATTGATTGGTCCAGCTTGCCATAAGAGACCGCCGCCAAGCTGTGGAGCTACTGCTGCATAATCAGAGATAAGATCCATATTAAAATCAGCTACTGCGGGAGGAATAATATTGTCCAATTTGTTCTGTAAATTACCACCAAGTTCTCCGTATACAGTAAGCCCCAGAGGTGCGATTTTCACCGGCAATCTAAAGGACAAACTATGCAAGGTAAGAGATTGGGTGGCTGCTTGGGGAGCATGTATTTTTATATGATCCAGTGTATACACGCTCGACAATTCAGCAAAACTGGAAAGAGGGGCTTGGTATGCCATACGAACAGTATGAGCAGATCGGTTTGAATCGATTAGACTCGAAATTCCAGTTTGAAACAGCTGCCCATGTTGGGCGGAAAGGGTATTGTAACTGCCAGCAGCATTTTCATAGCGGGGATTCATTTCATAAACCCGCTTATACATGGCAAGGGCTCCCATCCAGTCCCCGCTCTGTTCTTTTGCCCTGGCCAAGGCAAAGAGGGATGCAATATCACTGGGATTCAGTACAAGAACCCTTTCCAAGATCTTTGCGGCTTGTACAGGCTGGCCAAGACGCAGGTACAGATCTGCGAGAGCCTGGCGGTCCCATTGTGTTTCGGTATCATATTGATACATGCGTACCCGCAGACGCAGTGCGGCCTGTCGCAATAGAACATTTTGGGCGGTCTGAATTTGACCTGCCAGCTGCCCTCCCTGTATTTTAACATCCTGCAATTTTCGAATCGTATCTTCCGCATCTGTGGTAGTAAAATCAGTAAACACTACATCCGTTGGTTCCTGCGGAGACAAGCCTTTGTATACATTTTGAAGTTCTATTCCGTAGGGATAATATGTATCCGAAGAAAAAAGAGTTTCATCAATAAGCTGTTGTTTCCACAACAGAGCTTGGCGTACGACCTTTTTAGTGTTTTCGAGCTGGATATCATTCAACGAAGGAATAACAAGGGGCATACCTTCCAAAAGCTGAATCCGGAGGATCCCATGCTGTGCCAGAGGATTGGTTTTTGCAAGGCTAGTTAAAAATGCTAAATCGTCTGCGATAGGCCAAGCCCAAGGTTTAACTGAATTGAGCACTTCCGCATCCTGTGAAATCTGAGCTGCGCTGGCGTTAACCTGTTCTGTATATCCTTGCACACGGGGAATCAAAAAAGTATCTGCCCATTTTACAACCGCTGTGGAAAGAGCGACCTCACGGGCTAGCTGTGTCCGTGCATCCTGCAAGACAGCCTGTGCCTTTTCACGTTTTGAGACGTCGGTGCTTTTCTGTGCTTGAACATCCTGAACCATTGCCTGTTTCAGGTTTTCCTGAGCCTTTTTTATTGCCCCTATCCGGCTGTCCGCCAAAGCCGGGAGACTAGTTGCAGTAGGCTTGAGCAGTTGGAGCAAATCCATAAGTCTATACACATCTTTTAAATCCGCATCTAAACCGAGCAGTATGGAATACAGTTTATTAACCAATATATTCTGGTTCTCTAAGAGGGCATCATTAAGTTTTCCGTTCCAGCTGTAGGCCCGAACCAATTCCATCCGCAAATCCAAGTTATCTGGTTCTTTAGCCAATCTTTGCCGGTATTGCTCAAGCACCTGTTCTTTAAGGACAGATTCCTGATCTAGAAGGGTTAAAACAGCAGAAAGAGCATCCGAAGGTTCATACAGTTCTGAAATTTGCTTACGGATTTCTGCAGCCTTGTCATTTTGGTTGGTTTTATTATACGTGCGAACAAGCCTAAGGTACATTTCTATCTGTTCAGGATGCTCCTTAGCCCCTTCCAAATAAGCGCTGATCGCCTTATCTGGATACCCGCTGATATCATAAATCGATCCCAAACTAAGTATCTGTTGCGGTTCTGTTTTTACACTCTGCCAAAGCTCTGCAAGCTTACGTTCCCCCTCCCGAACCTTACTCTCCCAGAGAAGGGTGAGAGCATAATTAACTTTTAGATTTAAGTCATCGGGATACTTAGCAATCGCTTGACGGTATAAATCTTCTGCATCCTGGTATTTCATAAGCCAGGCGCAAATTTTGGCTGCCTCAGCCCAGACTTCCCGGTCAGCATCAGGAGATTTAAGATATTCCTTATAAAGTCGAATACCTTCATCAATTTCACCGCTCCAGATCCTGCTTTTCGCTGCAAGCAGAGTAAAACGGCTATCCTCTCCAGCCATCACCCTTCCACGGGACAAGGTTTTAATCGCACTACCATGATCGCCAATGAGGCTGTATACCTGGGCGAGCAATAGATAACCATCTTTATTTTTAGGATTTTGCTGAATGGCATATTCATATTGAGGAATTGTTAAGTATGGATTGTCAATTTTACGATTTGCGAGATCTATCGGAAACTTGTTTGGAACCAGGGTGCGCTCAACAGGTCCTTTTGCAAGCGGTGAATCCTTGCTTAACAGAAAAAAAGCATCTAAAAAGAAATAATAGCGAGAGTCATAGCGACGCTGTTCAGAAACCTCAAAGCGTATGGTATGAATGCCTGCAGATAAAGTGAGTGCCTGTTTAAGTACAAACCAGTGGTTAGTATTGGAATATTTTTCTACTACTTCCACCTGTTCTCGGTGTATAGAAAGGGGACTGCCTCCGTCTACTCTAATGTTTAAAGGAGATACAAAGGATGCCAACAAATCACTTTCCGGCCCAGGAGGGGTACCCCCAATCCACAAGTTCCAGGTACCGGCTTTAGGTACCACAAAGGTATACTCGGCGTAAAAAGGTGCCCCTTTAGCAGTCCCCTCGCGATTGAGCTGCAGCATACGGTAGCCGCTCGAAGCATAATCCAACGTAGCCTGGTCGGTCATATTCGTGGTAACCGCGTCTTCCGCCTCCATCCAGACAAGACCTTCTGGCTGAGGAACAAAGACTGGCTTTAGCTTTTGGGAAGTTTCCGCAAATGCATTTAATCCTAGCAATCCAGCGAAGATGGATACAAAAATACGCTTCATGGATTTTCTCCTTGTTTCCGAATATAGTATATATGAATTCTGCAAAAAAGAGACCTATTAAAATAAGAGTTTTTGTAGAAATTACACTTTTTTCATCCATACCGGTACTCATTGATCTGGCATTACAGGGGGAACTGCTTCGCCAGGCTTTATTTGTACCCTTTTATTCGATTATATTTGTTCTCTTTTTTAGTTTTTATAATTTTATACCCGCCTTTATAGGGGTAATTTTAGCGACAACAGAAGGAGTCGCCCTTTCCCTTTATTATATCAAAACTGCGAACATTACTAAGGAAACTGTATTTACCGCATCAACCTTCCATGTTCTGCTTGCGGGACTTATTTTCTGCATACTGGCAGCTTTTGTCCGTAACCGGGTTCTTATAGGAAGGAAACGTTTTTTAGAACGTTACAAACAGGCAGTACATCGGGTGGCAATCCTTGAAAAACGAATTAGTATTCTAGAGCGTGTACATGAGGTTCTAGAAAACCGGGTATCGAGTCAAAAGGATTCTATTACGCTGCTCCACGACCGGGTAAAAAAACTAGCATCTCTGAACCTGGATGAAGCATTAAATACCATTCTAGACACTATTGCCCTATTTACCGAAATGAGCGTCGGTGAAATTTGGCGTCTCAACGAAGAACAGAATCTGCTGGTGCCCGCAGCGGTATATGGGTGGTCTACTGAAACAACTCAATCCGCAAGCCGTTCACTGGAAGGAACCATAGAAGGCTATGTTTTCCGTAACAAACAGCCTTTTTCAGTACGGATGCTTTTGAACAGCGCTGAATTTGACCGCTTTGATACACGACTGAACATACTTACCATTCCGATTACGATAAGCGGAAAGGCATGGGGAGTTTTGAATATACAAAAGCTCCCCTTTGAACATTATTCCCAATACACCGAATCAATCTTAGAGATTCTATTAAGTCTTGCGGAACCTTATCTGCGGCATATCGTAGAGTACGAACAGCTGCAAAACCAGCAGGAGCTAGATTCCATTACTGGATACCCTCTTTTTACCCTTTTATATAAAAATTTGGAAGACGACATCGAAAGAACCAAATACGAGGGTGGCAGCGTTTCGCTTATCATTATGGAAATAGTAAATTTTGATGAATTAGAACTCCACATAGACCGTAACCAGTTACGAAGACTGCCATTTGAACTTAAGGAGATGATTGATCAGACAAAACGGATTAAATCTAAAGCTTTTCATTATAAAGATGACAACCAGATTGCCCTGCTTGTATACGGGCTCGATCATGACGGCGCGTCTTTCTTCTGCCTCGATGTCCTTGCTCTTCTTTCCGGTTATACTTTTTCGGCTAATTCACAGAACTATCCTGTGGAGCTTATTCTGGGTTTCAGCACCGCCACCAATGCAAATGTTTCAGTAGACAGCATGGTAGCCGAAGCGGAGCATCTCCTTTCGGTACAGCGTTTGTAGGAGTACCTTATGCAGAATTTCCGGAACCTGTTTATCTCCAAAACTGGTTTTGTCCCCCGGACTCAAGCCCAAGCGCTCAAAGCTTACATGGAAGATATTATAGGACCTGAATATTATATTTATCGGGCCGTTAATGTGCATCCGCTGCTCGAAGAACCCTGGGATTTTTCGGAAATTGACCGTTTGCTCGCCAAAAAAGACTTAGACCTAGAGACCATTACTATCCTGGTAACCATCTTTGATAAAATGCTTCAGCTCCCCGATAAAGAACAGGCGTTATTTGCAGCAGAAAGTATTAATGCCCTGGAACAGCGGTACCTCAGCACTATCATAGCGATGCATAAAGAATTGGAAATGGAGGAAAAGACCGAATCGGTACGGACTATTATGCAGGCATACCTGAGCCTTGCCGCCATTAGTAAAAAACGGCCGCTTTTAAGAACCTTTTATCTCGGCGAAGCAAAAGCAACTTTTAAAAAATTGAGGCACATCCTCATCGATCCAGATAAAGATCTTGCCTTATATATAAAAATACTGTTTGATCTGAACCAGTTAGCGGAAGCAAGACAAGAAATTGTAATGAGCATAGAACAATACCCAAGAAACACCACCCTGCACTTGCTTGCTGCAGAATATAACTTTAAAATCGGTTCTTATAAAAATATCGGTAAATATTTGAACCAAATCACGCATCTTTTCAAGAACAGCAAAGATGCTGAACTCATAAAGTTCTGGGGAATAGGAGTTCAGAATGGATAAGCCCATCCGGGTGTGCATGGTACTGGAAGGTTCCTATCCGTTCATTACCGGCGGGGTCGCAGCCTGGGTTCAGGATATTATCCAAGGCTTGCCGGAGATCGAGTTTTCCCTCCTGACCTTTTCTCCCCAGGCGAACCAGAAACTCCGTTACACCTTACCGCCAAATGTAAAAGAACATGTGGATTTAGTCTTAAGCGATGCCCCCCGTAAAAATGCAGGAAAGCGGCCAAAAAAACGTTCTATAGCAGCGGTCCTGCAATTTCACCAGCATATGTTCGAAAATAAGGTAGTCGATTTTAACGCTCTTATCGGAGCTCCCAAGAGATTAGAAGAGTTTGATAATGGGCTACTCAGAGATAAGAACCTCTGGAACCTTCTGGTACAATCCAACCTGCGTAAAAATCCTGCCTACCCATTTTCCGACTATTTCTGGGCATGGCAGTCTTCCCACCGGCTGCTTTTTAACACCCTGCAAGCCAAGGCTCCCGAAGCAGATATTTACCATGCTATATCAACTGGTTTTGCAGGTCTTGCAAGTTTAGTAGCAAGCCGGAAACGCAATAAGCCCTTTTTACTTACCGAACATGGCCTTTATCATAAGGAACGGGAAATCGAGATTAGAAAGGCCGACTTTGTCCGCGGCTACCAGCGGGATATGTGGATAAACATTTATAATAACCTGAGCAAAATTTGCTACCAATCCGCCGACGTCGTTACCGCTCTTTTTGAAGAGAACCGCCAGAAACAAATAGAACTGGGAGCAGACCCTACAAAATGTCTTGTCATACCGAATGGCATTGATATTGAACGATTCTCGTCGGTGGAACGCAAAAAGAAGCCAGGTTTTCATGTAGGACTCGTTGGCCGGATTGTCTCTATAAAGGATGTAAAAACCTACATTGCGGTAGCTAAAATTGTGCTCGAACAAATTCCCGAAGCCACATTCTATGCAATAGGCCCAACCGACGAGGAACCAGAATATTACCGGGAATGCGTAGCCATGGTGGAAAGTTTTCATATCCAGGATCGCTTTATCTTTACCGGCAGGCAGAATGTCTTAGAATATTATGCATTCCTAGATCTCATGCTCCTTACCAGCGTACGGGAAGCCCAGCCCTTAGTCATTTTGGAAGGCTGGGTAGCCGGTGTCCCCTGCATTAGCACCAAGGTTGGAAACGCTCCGGAAATGCTCGATTACGACGAACGTTTTTTAGCACCATCTAAAGATCCTGAGAAATTGGCAAAAAACGTCATGTATGTGTATCAGCATCCAGAACTTATGAAAGAGATAAACGAACGGAACAAACAAAAGGCTATCAGACTCTATAATAAAAAGGATCTAATTCAGCGGTACCGGGATCTATATGCTCAATTGGGCCCTGAAAAATGGAAATCTCGTGCCGGAGAGGTAACCTGATGGCAGGCATAGGATTCCAGCTGCGTAAAATTATAAGCCGGGGCAATTTATACGAAACAATCGGCGCCCTTGTTTCAGGGGTCTTTATCGTTGCAGGGCCCTGGCTTATTTCTGTGGTCGCCATGGCCTTGCTTCAGGGTTTATTTACCACATTAAAGGTGGAGCATCTCGTTGTTTTTCAGGTCGTCGTTGTCTATAGCTATGCGTTTTCTTTAAGCCTTTTTTCCGCCCTGCACCATCATTTTACCCGCATTATCGCTGACCTTGTATGGGAAGGCAGGCATGGTGAGGCTGCCGCATGGATGCTCCGCTTTATTCTCCTTACTGTAGGACTATCTCTAGTAATTGCAGTCCCCGTTTCGCATATCATACCCCTCCAGATCGGAGAAGCAGAAAACCTGTTTCGCATTGGGATAGCAGCGCTTTTTACGGTCATTAATATCCTATGGATCATCATGCTGTTTATCTCTTTGCTTAAACAGTATGTGGTTATTCTTATCGTATTTCTGGGCGGTATGGGCATTTCTGTATTCACTGCTCCCCTTTTAGCTCACCAGTACGGGGTTGCAGGAGCCCTTTTCGGCTATACAGGGGGACTTGCGGTTATTGATATTGTATTTTTAGCCATTGCACTTGTTAAATACCCACCCCGGAAACCAGAACAGGGTTGGAGAACGTTCTGGCACTACCTTGGCAGATATGGAGCACTTATCGCTTCTGGATTCTTCTTTTATACTGGACAATGGCTTGATAAAATGTTCTTCTGGTTTTTTCAGGGACAGGCCATACCAGGTATAGGCCTCAAGGTATTTCCTGAATATGACTATGCAGTGTATATCGCCGGTCTTTCCATCATTCCAGGACTAGTTTATTTTGTCATCATTGCCGAAACTCAAATATACATTGATACACGGCATTTCCTGTATACCTTGACCCATACGCCCTGGACTAAAATACAAATTGCTAAACAACAGCTTCTAAGAAGCCTGAAAGATGAACTGAGAGATCAGAGCCTCCTCCAAGGATTTTGTACTCTAGGATTCGGTTTTCTCCTGTATATGTACGGTCCAGCATCGATTAAGAATCCGGTCATGGCACTAGCCTTGGCTGCGGCATTTTTCCAATTCACCCTTATGACGGTCCTGGTATATCTGTATTATTTTGAATTATACCAGCAAGCCATGATAACAGCCTTGTTCTATTTTCTGCTGAACGGTCCTATTGCAGGAATCATTTACTGGTTTATGCCTTTACTACTGCCCGGCGCGGGACACCTTGCAGCCGGCCTACTAGCCTCTTGGCTAGGATACACACTTTTAAAAACAAATACCCGAAAGATAGAAAAGATTCTCTTCCTTAGGTCCTTGGGAATGAAAAAAAGCTCTTAATAATTAAATTGCCCCTGGGACAAAGGTCCCAGGGGATTAAAACTACCAGGCTGCGGTTTTTGCCTTATTAGCCTCGTAGAAATTCTTTATTTCCACATCACTCCAGACCCGGTTCTCTATAAGGACGCCGTTAATCTTCCCGTTAAAACCGTAGTAGTTATTAAGAAGCTGCGTACTATCAAAGAATTGGGAACCAACTACCACAGGAACCGGTGGGTTTGCAGGGCCTGCAAAGGTGGAGGTCGTCTTTACATTCTTAAAGCTTCCGCTGTTATTTAAGACCCCGTTAATATAGATTTTCATCTGTTTAGCCGCTAGATCCCAGGTAGCCACGAGGTAATACCAAAGTCCTGTGTTTAATTTTGTTTTAGCGATAACTAAATCATAGGTATATGGGTTTTGTGCAGCTAGCCCAAAGCCAGGATCATTACCATTGCTCATGAATTGAAGGGTCCAAATCTCGTCAGAAAAGTTTGTCTTTACCCCCGCATGAACTATACCAGCATATTTAGCAGGTTTTGTAATGTATACCCATGCTTGAATGGTACCCTTGTTGTAAAAATCGTATACAGTTCCAGTACTCGGAAGCGTCATACCTTGGGCGCCGTTAAAGACCTTAACATCTCCGGTTCCTACAAGGTCACCGGGAATATCGTTTGTACTACCAGTGCCGACACTATCTGGAGCTTTTAAAGCACGATAAAATTGCCCCAAGTCTCCAGTTGGATTAACGGTTGTTATACTAAGCGGCGCAGAATCGCTGGTGGTAACAACCTGGTTGGCAGATTTGTCAAACACAGTACCGCTCGACAGGTTTACAATTGCCGGATCGTTCCCGGAGGGAATCCAGAACGTGTCATAAGCGCTGGTAATTTGAGCGGCCTCGTTGTTAATGAGGGTTACGTAGTTATCCTGCTGGGTAGCAATGTTTACTACCCTCGTTTTTGCCCGGGTGTCCCGGGTAGCGGAGTTATAATCTACCGTATAGGTTGAGGGTCCCGAATAAGAGGAAAGTTTATAAGTCGTCTGCTGGCGAACCACCGTGAGGGCAAGGAAAGCATTGTCTGTGTTCGCGGCTAAATCCGGAAGGAAGAGGGACGAATAGGTATTCAAGAAGTTGCCACTTTCATTTTTAGTACTTGTAATAGCTTTCTCGAACACAAGGGTCGTTCCTACGAGCTGACTATGGTCAGCGCTTACCTTTTCCGTATAGTACCGGATACCGACAATTGCCTGGGCGCGGTTCCCTTTCCAGAAGCTGTAAGAGGGAGTATCGTTAAAGTTGCGGGTATACACAACCACCGAGGCATAGGCTGCGTTGGTGTCGGTCTGGGGTACAAAGGCACCGGGGTAATCAAGACTGCCATTAATGTCAAAGGGAGCAAAGGCATTATGGCCATCATACCGCTTTACATCCACAATAACTTCGTCCTGGTAGCTCCCATCCCGGTAATAGAGCCGATTCCGGTTTCTGAACTTGGAATCAGCAGTACCGTCAGCTTTTACAACAATATCCGCATTAGTCCACCTACCTAAAGCAGCGGGAGAACCGTCGGGATTATCGAGTATATAATACCATTCTTCTTGTTTTTCCCGGGGATCATAGGTGGGAAAGGTAGTAAGAACCTGAACGTAATACACGTTAGGTGTAACTGTCTTGGTAATCGTCCAGGAGCTGGTTTGCCCTACCTCGGGGTAATTGGACTGGGACCCGGTAACCGTTGCACCAACCGTGGTTGGAAGCGTGATCGCAGTACTTGAGTCTACCGGAACCGTAGCTCGGGCAAGAGTGGAATCGACACCTTTATTAAAGGGAACTAAAGCCTTGCCCGATTGGGCAAAGGAATTATTCAACACATCAAAGGTGGTCATATAGCTGGATCGGAAACTGCCAAGTTCTCCCGACAAATTGAACGTACTCGCGGTTAATGTACAGGACGCAAAGCCGGATGCAAGAATCAAGGTTGCAATCACTGCCTGTCCGATCATTAAGCTCGATATA
>JAIWNU010000132.1 GCA_020216655.1 Treponema sp.
TGGCTTCGAAGGCGCCTTTTACTGCATCAACAGATACGATAATGATGTCCTTTCCTGGTTTGAGTCCGAATTCTTCGATAGCCTGGATAGCGCCAATAGCCATATCATCGTTGTGGGCATACAGGACGTTGATATTTTTACCTTCAGCCTTCAAGAATGCTTCCATGACTTCCTTTCCCTTTGCACGGGTAAAGTCACCGGTCTGGGAGCGGATGATTTTGTAATTGGGGAAGGGCTTTAGCATTTCTTCAAAGCCCCGTTTGCGGTCAATGGCTGGGGCGGAACCAACGGTGCCCTGCAGTTCCACGATGTTGACCGGCTTGTCGGTGTGGAGGTAGCCCATGAGCCATACGGCGGCCTGTTTGCCTTCCTCGACAAAATCAGAACCCATGAAGGTTACATAGAGACTGTCATCTTTTACCGCCACAGCCCGGTCGGTCAGAATGACGGGGATTTTAGCCCGTTTGGCTTCCTGCAGCACCGTTTCCCAGCCGGTTTCGACCACTGGGGAAAAGGCGATGACATCCACTTTCTGGGCGATAAAGGAGCGGATAGCCTTAATCTGGTTTTCTTGTTTTTGCTGGGCATCGGCGAATTTCAATTCAATGCCCGCTGCAGCGGCAGCAGCCTTGATTGATTCGGTGTTGGCGGTCCGCCATTCGCTTTCTGCGCCGATCTGGGAAAAACCAAGGACGATTTTCTTGCTTTGAGCAAAGCCGTTCAGGGCTACCAGGGTGATGAGTGCGCACACTCCCGCGAAAACTTGTAGGGATTTCTTCATACATGCCTCCTTTGTGGGACTTGTTGATAATGCTATTGTCCCACCGGATACGGCATTTGTATTTAGACGATTCGGCAAAAATGTGTACGATACCGCACTAAATAACCAACCCTAATAACGCCGCTTGGGCAGCACTGCCCGGGCCACCTCTGCGGGAAAGACTTCTTCGCTCGTGATGATCCGTGTCGGAAGTTCCTTTCCATCAAAATAATCCTGGATAACCTTCATAAGCTGGGGGCCCAAAAGGGGAGTACATTCTACGGTGCAGTTCAGCTTTCCTGCGATCATTGCCTGGAAGGCTTCCTTGACCGCATCTACCGAGACAATAACGATATCCTTGCCCGGGTTAAGGCCCGCTGCCTCTATGGACTGGATTGCCCCCAGTGCCATGTCGTCATTATGGGCAAAAAGCACATCTATCCGGTTTTGTTCTGTTTCAAGAATTCGTTTCATGACATCCCTGCCCTGATCAAAATAGAAATTGGCGATTTCTGATCGGATAATACGGTATTCCTTATGGGCTGCCAGGGTTGTTTCAAAACCCCGTTTACGATCCAATGCGGGGGCAGAGCCAACGGTCCCCTGAAGTTCCACAATATTGATGATCCCGTCCGGGGTGGGATGCTGCTGCATATAGGAAAGGAGCCAGCGGGCAGCCCTGCGGCCCTCTTCCAAAAAATCAGAGCCGATAAAGGTTGCCCAAAGACTGTCATCCTTTATGTCCACTTCCCGGTCCGAAAGTATGACCGGAATTCCCGCTTCTTTTGCTTCCTGCAAAACCGGTTCCCAGCCGGACTCTACGATTGGAGAGAAGGCAATAATATCCACCTTTTGCCGTATAAAACTGCGGATTGCCTCTATCTGTTTTTCCTGTTTTTGCTGTCCGTCAACAAAAATAAGCTCAATTCCCGCATCTCGGGCTGCATCCTTTATAGATTTTGTATTCGTCAATCTCCAGCGGCTTTCGCTTCCCACCTGCGCAAAGCCGAGCCTGATTGGTTCCTTGTTTGACCGGGGGTGCCGGAAAGATGCGTAGGGATCCACATTTGTATTGACCGTTTCTGCGGTAATTTTTCTTGTTCGCAGGTATATTTTTTTGGGGATTCCCGGTTTTTTTTCCAAAATATCCCAGGCATAGTTTACCGCCTCTTTCCCGCCTGTGGGACAGATAAAGGTCGCCGTAAGAAGCCCCTTTCGTACCAGGTCAAGGCCGCCGTTCGCCCCCTCTAAGCCATCGACACCGATAAATTTGATATTTTTAATCCCCGCCTTTTTCGTTGCAAGGATTGCCCCATAGGCCATGGCATCATTCTGGGATACGATAACGTCGGGGATGGGACTTTTAGCGAGCAAAGCCGACAAAGCGTCTTCGGCCTGGTCTCGAAGCCAGTCGGCGGTGACCGTTTTGGTGAGCCTAATGCCCGGATGCCGCTCAATTTCCTGCCGCAGCCCTGTACTGCGATCTATGGTGGGGGGCGAACCTGCCCTCCCTTGTATCTCCCACACGGTCCCGCCGCTTTTTCCCAGAAGTTCAGATACCGAGCGTCCCGTTTCTCGGCCGATCAACTGGTTGTCCGGACCGATATACAGCGTATAGTCGTAGCCTTCTACCGCCCGGTCCAGCACAATGACCGGAATGGTTTTATATGCTTCGGTTACGACAGGGGTGAGCACCTGCGAATCCGTAGGCGAAATAATAAGCAGGTCTATGCCATAGGCAAGGAGCCGCCTTACATCATCAACCTGGCGCTCACTTGAATCGACCGCATCGGTAATGACTACCCGCATGTCAGGGTATAGTTTCGCCTGCTGGGTAATTTCTTCGGTCATGCTGATGCGCCAGGGTTCCGAAAGGTTTGCCTGGGAAAGACCGATGAGTATCCCCACTTCCTGTTCTACCTTCTGGTATGAGGTTAAGGGCAGTATGTTAACAAACCAGAGCAGAAAGACAGAAACAACCATGATCCCCAGGGCAATAAGAATAAAAGAGGGCTGCAGATACCCTTTCATTGTGGGCTTCCTCCCTTACGGTATTCTACGGGAGAGATTCCCAGTATTTGCTTAAAAGCCCTGCTAAAGTAGTGCTGGCTGCGGTATCCTACTTTCTCCGCAATCTCATACACTTTCACCGCCGGATCGGCTAAAAGCTGCAGGGCATGCTGAATACGGATCCTGCCCACATATTCTACAAAGGAGTAGCCCGTAGCCTGTTTCATAAGCCTGGATAGATATCCGGGACTTATCTCCAGTTCCGCGGCGGTTTCCTCAAGCGAAAGATCCGGATACTGGTAGTTTTTTTCGATGTACCCTTGGGCAAGCAATACAAAGGTTTGGTAGCTGCCCTTTTTGGTGAGTTCCGATAAAGCCTCCTCGTAGGCTTCCTGCACCGTACGAAGTTCTCTGCTCCCGGCTTGCCCCCTGGGAACCAATACAATAAGAGGATGTTGATGGGTTGTCTCTTCTATAGCAGCTTCAATGGCCGGTATGGCATTTTGAAGTGCTGCTCCATCTTCGGTACAGAGGGCTATCACCGTATCGTCCCTATCGATGACGCAGAGCGTGTTTTTGCCGAGCCGTTCTTCAATAATTGGTTTTACAGAATAGGTCAGTATGGTCCGGTACCCTTTTTGTAAGCTCCCCACTGTAAGCACCTTGTCCTCGAGCCGTATAGCAAGAATGGTTGCATATTCCGGAAGCGTAAGACCAAGAAACTTGCTGCAGTCTTCTATTTCAGTTTTCGATAATGACGACGAAAGCCAATCAAGGATGAACTGCTGCTGTAAGACTTCTCGGTGCTCTCGTATTGTTTCCCGAGCCCAATTGATATACCTGTTTGTTTCTCTCCGCAGGGCAAGCTCCCGTTTTGCGTGTTCCAATGTCCTGAATAATTCATCTTCATTGACCGGTTTTAGAATATATTCAAAGACCTGAAGCGAAACTGCTTTTCGGGCATAGTCAAATTCGTCATGACCGCTCACAATGATGATGAGCCAGTCCCGTCTGTATGCGGAAAGCCGTTCAATCAGTTCAAGACCATTCAGAAATGGCATGCGTATATCGATGAACAGAATATCTGGCAGGGTACTTTCTGCGAGTGCCAAAGCTGCCTCCCCGTCGCCAGCTTCAGCGACCACCTCTATTTCTGGATCCAGCCGTTCAAGAACGGACCGGATCCCCCGGCGGATTTTCGGTTCGTCATCGGCGATCAACACTTTCCACATAATGTCGTCCCCTTTTACACTTCTATGGCTGGATGCCGGATAGTTACTCGAGTCCCCAGCCCCCAGGTGCTGCTATAGGTGATACCATAACTGGGCCCAAAGTTTAAAAATATCCGTTCGTGTACATTGCGGGCTCCAAATCCAATGTAGCCAAGCTCGCCCCAGTCTTTATGGCTCTCAGTCCGCAGTTCCCGGCTGCAAGACAGCTCTTCCTGCAGCTGGGCAAGCTTGTCCGCAGGCATCCCGATACCGTCATCTTCTACGGTAAGCAAGACATCATTCCCTTCCCGTACTGCACTTACCTGGATATGACCTTTCCCTCTCCGTTCTTTAATGCCATGGTAAATTGCGTTTTCAACTAAGGGCTGCAATATAACTTTAAGGAGCCGCAGCTGCTCAAGGCCGGAAGCTATGGAAATGGTATAATCGAATTTATTTTCGTAGCGTACCTTTTGTATAAAGAGATAGCTTTCCACATGCCTAAACTCTTCCCGCAGGGGTATCATTTCCTGGCCTTTGGAAAGACCCACCCTAAAGAGCTGGGTCAGAGCATTCACCATGTCTACAATGTCCCGGGCTCCATGTTCCTGGGCCATCCATTGTATTGTATCCAGGGTATTGTACAGAAAATGGGGCTTAATCTGTTCCTGTAACACCCGCAGCTCGGTTTCCCGTTTCCGCTGCTGCTCCTGGTATACTTGGTCTATAAGGTTGCTGATTTCTTCTATCATTCGGTTAAAAGAATGACCCAGCTGACCTATTTCATCCTCGCGGTTTTCGGAGAATCGGATTGAAAAATCTCCCGTTTCGGCCTGTTTCATGAGGCTCCGCAGTTTTTCCACCGGCAGCGCGATAGAGGAAGCAAAGAAAACCGAAAGCAGGATTGCGAGGAAAACCGTAAAACTACCCACAATAAGTGCATAGAGCCGAATAAAGGAAACTTCCCGCAGTACGCTTTGTACCGAAAATACCCCTGCGGTGGTCCATCCAGTATAGGAAGACCGTTTATACAGGACTTGAAATACCTCCTGCCCATAACGGCGGAGTGTTCTGCCCTCTGAGCCCTGAAGCTGCCGGGGGGCGATCCGGTAAATCGTTTGGTTTACCGGAGCAAAGACCAGTTCCCCATTTTGGTCCGAAATATAAAGGTATCCGTCGCGTCCAAGGGAAGAATCGGCTAAAAGTTCCTGAATACTCTCCAGTCGTAGGTCTATAAGAATCGCTCCGGCAACTCGGTTAAAATGTGCCGGATCCCGGATTGGCTTAACGATAGAAACCACGTCATCGCTGCCGTAGCCTAACTGGCTTCGTATGTTTCTTCCTATGGGTCGGGAAAAAATACTGACCGCCTGGGTAGAACCCACCGCCTTAAGGTACCAGGGCTCCAGTGTAAGCGGGTCCCGGGTAATGCGGGTGTAATGGCTGGTCAGAATACGATCATCCGCAGAGATAAGGAGGATCCCCGCAATTTCCTTGTGGGTTTCGCGGCATGCGTCCATGAAGGCCAAGGCACTAGCTAAAGGGCCCATCTGGGCTGCTTCTTCAGGGGGCATAAAAAATTGATGAATCGAAGGGGTAGCTTCCAGCAGGCTGCTCAGTTTCTCCAGATTTACCACCAGGTATTCCAAGTTTTTATCGACCTGGGATATCATTCTTAGTGTGTGATCAATAACCTGGGTTTCTATGGAACGGGAAAAAATAAGCGGGCCGATGACTCCCAGGGTTATTACCGGAAGCAAAAGCAGGGCCAAAAAGGAAAAGAGGAGTCTGTTTCTGATGGAAAGGGACGGTATTCTCACACGGACACCAGTATAGCATGAGTCATCGATCCCGATTATTCATAAATCGGTAATTTTGTGCACTTTTCTGGAATTTGGGCTTTAGGCCTGTTTCCAAAGTCGGTCACTCCTCTTCGAGTTTTGAAATTGGTTTTGTTTTTTCTCCATTTCTTTCACCTGTCGGCAAGAGGAGCCGAACATTTTCCTTTAGGGTATCAAACAGGAGCCCTGCGGTTTTTAGGAGCATACTGCGGCTCTCGTTGTCAAGGTTAGAAATGGCTGTTCCCATTGCGCGGACCCGCTGGATCCAGTTGGTAGAGAGATCCCTAAAATTGCTAATGTCCGCAGCTTCGATAATGTCAAATAACGCATCGACAAAGCGCTGCCGTTCTTCAGGACTTAGCGCACCAAGCCATTCTTTTATAGTTGTATCAATAAAACGGCTCGTATCGCTTACGGTGTCAACGCAGACAAAATCCGGCCCAAGTACAACCCATGAATAGGGATCATGCTGGGCAATGCCCCGCTGGGTGCTTAGTACAATAGTATACTGTTCTGAATGTTCAAGAAGCATCCCAATAATAGATGACTGGGGTACATAGGCAAAGAGCCGGCCCTCCAGTTCTCGGAACCCTTTTTTTGCGATTATTGATTTGTTAAAACCGGGGCCATCATTGTTATACACCGCGGTGATTCGCCGTTTTGTCCAGAAACCGCTGAATGCCGCAGCGTACACCGCAAGATTCCCCCCTTTAGAATGACCTCCGATGCGGAGCCTCCCGTGTACCGATTTAGCTGCTTTTTCCAAATAGAGCAGCGCAAGCTGCTGGGCTGGAACAGGGGTCATGAAACTCATGTTAAAGTCCTCTTTCCAGCCCGCAACGGTAGCATCGGTCCCGCGGAATGCAATAAAAGAGCTGCCGTCGGTAAGAGAAAAGGTCACCGCAGCAAATTGGGTTTCCGCTTCCTGGTCAAAATGGTTTTGATAGCCTAAAATCCTCACATCGGAAAAACGTTTTGTTTTTGCAGCCCTCAGGAAAAAGCTTATATGCCGTTCAATCCGTTCAGACCAGCCCCGTTCTTTTATGTCTTTTAAACTGAGTTGTGCAAATATTTCTGCCACTTCTGCGATGGTAAGGCCCCGTGTTTTTGTAAATCCTGGCACAAGACCATCAAAGGGGAGGTAGGCAAAGACACTGAATATCAGGTTATCAACCGGATTAAAGGGACTCCCCTTAAAAGATAGATCTCCCCGCCAATCAAGATAGGTTTCTAAATTGTTCATTACTTAAACCAGCGCAGCGTTCTTATGGGAAATTTCAGAGATTGAGTTTACTTCCTGGGCAATTGCTTGGAGCGAAACGCCCATCTCCTTTGTCAGGCTTTCCAGTTGCTGTGTTGCCGTTGTTAGCTGCTCCAAGGCATTTCCAACACCCCCGGTCTCGGAAGACATGGTGCGCATGGACCCAAAAATCTCTTTCATTCCATCTGCTTCCGCAGCAAGTTTTTCCAGTACCGATTGAATATGGGTTCCGGATTCGGTGGTTACCGTAGCGGCGCTGTCCATAGCCCTAATCATTTCTGTTATAGTTTTGCTTATCTCGTTCGCATTTACCCTGGCCATGTCTGCCAGGTGTCGAATTTCCTCAGCTACAACCGCGAATCCCGCCCCTGCAGAACCCGCATGGGCTGCCTCTATTGCCGCATTCATGGACAGGAGATTTGTCTGCGCTGCAATTTTATTAATGTCTGTAATAAGCCGATTAACCCCGTGTATGTGATCCCGGAGTGATTGGATAGATTTCAGCGAGGCCCCCAGTTCTTTCTGTACTGCCAGAGCCATATCAAGCAAGGCTCCCAACTCAGTGCTGCGGCTGGAAGAAAGGCTGCCAATCTCCTGAATACTGGAAAGCAGACCCCTGATCTTTTGAGTGGAATTGGCCAGTGAATCCGATTGAGCCTGGGTAAACTTTGAAAGTTCTGGCAGCATGTTTATTACCTGATTCAAGTTTTGCGTACTTGCCGCTATTTCTTTGTCCAGCTCTATGACCATATTGATGATATTGCGATGGTTCCGTTCCAGCACCAATTGGCGGTAATGCTGGCAGTTTTCCGGTTTATTAAGCCCGTTATATACTGCAATCGCCATTTGCTCACAGCTTCCGTACCCGCAGGCTGCACAGTTCAGGAAATCTTTTTCTTCTATTTTTAACATCCTGTGGTAAATTTCCTGCAGTTCATCCTGTCTTGGAACCTGTAATCTCAGAGAATCAGACCGGTTTACATAGCTGCGCTTAAAAAGCTCCGATTTCCAATATTTGTTAATCAATCTTCGTATACTCTGGACAGAGCTTTTTTTAAAGGGGCCGCTGTTGTTGCTTAATTTTGCTGTTTCTCTCTGCAGCCTGCGTTGGACCGCCGCATCCAATATATCTATGGGAATATCCTGAGAACCGGTCCCGGTGCCGCCGTTGCAGCCCTTTTCGCAATTTAAGCAATCTAAAATCAGGGGATTTGCTTTTTTCGTAATCGATTGCGCAATGCCTTTCAGATAGTCATATACCGTCTCAGGGCCTTCAATTTTTCGAATTGTATTGTACAAATCGGGCCTTTCCCGTTCTACTGTCGCTTTAAGGCCCCCAGGAGAAGAAAACAACACGGCCCGTTCGCCGGTGGGGCCATCAAAATCAGTTTCCGGGAATGATGTTAAATTGATCTGCTGGTCTTCCAGGTAAGCGCTGATCCGCTCCAATGTTACGTTGTAATCTCCGATGCCGGTCTCATCGAATTCCCGGCGCTTTGCAACGCAGGGAGAAACAACAAGGATCTTATGATGCTTGAGCTCAGGAAACTGGTGCCGTATCATTTTAATGGTATGGAGCATGGGGCTGTCTGCTGGCGCTAGGTAAGGCAGGAGTTCAGGCTGATAAATCTCTATGTAGGAGACGATTGCAGGACATGGCTGCGCTATAACCAACGGAGGATTCTGCTGTTTAATATGGTGCAAATAGGATTGGACCGTCAGTTCGGCCCCAAAGGCAACGTCGAAAATGTGGGTAACACCGATACTTTTTAGACATCCGTTAAAGCGGAGCCGGTCTGCATCGTAATGGGCTGCTACGGCAGGAGCAACAATGGCAAATAATTTTTCCTTTTTGGTAATGGCCTCCATAAAGCGATCAAAATCATCAATACCCCTGCGAGCCCCATGGGTACAGGCTGCTATACAGGATCCGCATCCAATACAAAGAGTATGATAGACCGTCACCTTGTCGCCAGAACCATCAATACAGAATTTTACAGGGCACACAGAAATACAGGTGTGGCAATTGGTACATTTTTTTTCTATCACTTCTATAACTGGTGCGAGCGAATTCCCCATACATTCCTCCGAGATAAGTATTACTATAACCCGCCGGGGACGTAAACGCAAATTTGAAAGCTCATTTCATATTTCGAAGCGTAGTAATTGCCTTTTGAAATTGGCATAAATGATATACACTTATAAAAACACAGTAAAAATGGAGGCTCCATGTCCAGTGCCCAAGAAGCTTTCCCCAAACCCCGTATCTTTATAAGCCGCTGCATCGAGTTCGATGCCTGCCGCTGGAACGGTGCCATGATTGGCTGTGATTTTGTCAGGGTCCTTAAGCCTTTAATAGAACCTGTCACTCGCTGTCCCGAGGCCGAAATCGGTCTCGGTGTACCCCGGAACCCTGTCCGGATCGTCCGGCACGAGGGGGCTTTGGCCCTTTTCCAAATCGCAACAGGCCGTTTTTATACCAAAGAAATGCTCGCATATTGCGCTGCCGAAACAGCACGGCTTGGTGAGCTGGACGGTGCCATCTTTAAGGAAAAGTCTCCCTCCTGCGGGGACCGGGATGTAAAAATATACGCCAGCGCAGATCCTTTGGCAGCCCAGAACGGCAAGGGCCGGGGTTTTTGGGCAGAGGCTTTCATACAGGTATATCCAGATATCCCCGAAGAAAACGAGGGGCGGCTCAACAACTTTACTATCCGTGAGCATTTTTATACCGCCATTTTCACGAGAGCCGCTTTCCGCCATGCAAAACAGTCCGGTGCCATGAAAGACCTGGTGAATTTTCATACTCGGAACAAGCTTTTATTTATGGCTTATAACCAGGCGGTCATGCGGGACCTGGGGCGTCTTGTGGCCAACCACGACCAGCTGCCGGTAGAGCATCTTTTTGCCGCATATCAAGAGCAGCTTCCCCGTATGTTCCAGCGGATCCCCCGGCGGGGCTCCATGGTAAACGTCCTCCTCCATGCCTTTGGCTATTTCTCCGGCCAGCTCGAAAACCGGGAGCGGTCCCATTTCCTGGAACTTTTGGAAGCCTATCAAACGGGGCGGCTTCCCTTAAGCGCCTGCCAAACGGTGCTCCAGTCCTGGATTGAGCGTTTTAATCAGGAATACCTGCGGGGCCAAAGCTTTTTTAGACCCTTTCCGCAGGCTCTTATTGATATTAGCGACAGCGGCAAAGGGGTGGGCTCCGCACGGGAATAGCATCCATCCCCTTGCGTTTTTTGTATTGCTTGTCTACCCTATTTGTTATGGAATATAAAACCATTAATCCTACCGATGCTTACAAGCTCCTGAACTGCGGCGGTCTTGTCCTTGTTTGTACCCTCTCTCCGGAGAACCGCTACAACCTGGCTCCCATCGCATGGAACTGCCCCCTGGACTATGAACCGGTGTCCCGGGTCCTCTTTGTTATCGATCCAGGACACCAGACTTTTAAAAACCTGGAATCCAGCCGGGAATTTACCCTTGCCCTTCCGACCTATCATCAGAAAGAACTGGTCGAAAAAACAGGTTCTGTTTCGGGGGCTAAACTGGATAAATATAAAGCCTTTGAAATTCCCTTTCACGACGCAGTGGATGTGGATGCCCGTATTCCCGACGGTGTTGCTGCCTCCCTGGATTGCCGCCTTGTCGAGATTCTCAGGATTGGTTCTGTGGCTATCATTGCCGGCGAAGTCCTCTCTGCCCGGGCTATACCCAACGCATGGGAACTGAGGCTCCACCATGCGGGGGATGACCTGTACTACCGCCCCGGCAACCGGGTTTAAGCAAGGGACACGGTTTACGCAGCCCATCGCTTTTGGTATAGTTCATCCATGAAGATACTCCTCACGAACGATGACGGAATTGGCTGCCAGGGAATTTGGGTGTTGAAAAATGCGCTAGAAGCCTCAGGCAAACATACGCTGTACATGGTGGCCCCGGAAGACAACCGGTCTGGCATATCCCACGGCATAACCATGCAGGGACCAATCCGGCTGCGGCAAAAGGAAGATTCCGTGTGGGCCTGTTCGGGAACTCCCGCAGACTGTGTCATCGTGAGCATCTTAGGAGATCTGGCCATACAGCCCGATATGGTTATTTCGGGTATTAACGAGGGTCCCAATCTGGGGACCGATATCATCTATTCAGGCACCGCGAGCGCCGCCCGTCAGGGCGCCCTGCATGGCATCCCATCCCTTGCGGTCAGCATGGGCGCCCATACAAAGCCCTTTCACTATGAAACTGCCGCCCGGTACATCGCAGACCATCTTGATGAACTCCGTTCGCTCTGGGAGCCAGATACCTTTCTCAATATCAACGTACCCAACAAAGCCGTGAAAATTGATGAATACCGTCTTACCTATCCATCCCGCCGCCGTTATAACGACCAGGTAGTCCGCTTTAACGCCCCTGACGGGCATCACTATTGCTTCCTCGAAGGGGGCGCCATAGAAACCAAGGAAGATGACGGCTCGGACTGGCATGTGGTAGAACAGGGCCTTGTGTCCATAAGCAAAATATACATTCACCCCGTGGTTGTAGAGGCTCTGAAATAATTCAATTGCCGGCTCAATCTTACAAGACGGCGGCATAATTGTTTTCGCAATCGATTGCGAATAATTCTATTTCACGGTACAATACTGATTAAGGCCGAAAACCCTATGAGGTGAGGAGTGTGTATGAACATTGAACAAATTATCGAGACCGCAAAGGATACGGACCGCCGTCTTTCTCCTGTTTCATTACATGAACGGCAGCTCGGGCAGGCAAAACACCTTTCCTGTATTATCACTATAAAACCGGAACAGACGTATCAACCAATCATGGGATTCGGCGGGGCCCTCACCGAATCTTCTGGCTATGTTTTATCAGCCCTGCCTCGGGAAAAACGGGAAGAGGTCCTCAAGGCTTATTATGATCCGGCGGAAGGGCTCGGCTATACCCTGGCCCGGACCCACCTGAATAGCTGCGACTTTTCACTGGGAAACTGGGCCTGTGTGGAAGAACCGGACGAAAGCCTCGCCACCTTTTCGATGGAAAAGGCCGAACGGTACCAGATTCCCCTTATTCACGACGCCATGCAAACCGCAGGCGGTCTTTCCCTGCTCATATCCCCCTGGAGTCCCCCCGCATGGATGAAGGACAACCATGATATGAACCATGGAGGCAAGCTCCTTAAAAAATACTATAAGCTGTGGGCCTCCTATTTTGTGCGTTTTATTGATGAACTGGTAAAGCGGCATATTCCGGTATGGGCTGTCTCGATACAGAATGAGCCGGAGGCAAACCAGGTCTGGGACTCCTGCCTTTGGACCGCCAGCGAAGAGGCCGAATTTGCGGTAGAACACTTAGGTCCCCAGCTCGAAGAAGCGGGCTATGGCCATATCAAAATACTGGTTTGGGATCATAACCGGGACCGTCTCTGGGAACGGGCCAGCGAAAGCTATGCCTGGCCCGGGGCTGAAAAGTATATCGCCGGCGCAGCCTATCACTGGTATTCGGGAGATCAGTACGAGGCGGTACGGCGGGTGGCCGAAACCTATCCGGATAAGCTCCTTGTGTTTTCTGAAGGCTGCGTGGAAGGGGGAGCCCGGCCGGGGGCCTGGTTTACCGGTGAGCGCTATGCCCACAATATCATCAATGATCTCAATAACGGCTGCCATGCCTGGATAGACTGGAACATAGCCCTGGATCTTACCGGGGGGCCCAACCATGTGGGGAACCTCTGCGATGCGCCGGTCCTGGTAGATACGGACAAAGGAAGGGCATACTATCAGAGTTCTTTCTATTATATAGGACATTTTAGCCGGTATATAAAACCCAAGGCCCGCCGGCTTGGTGTTCAGATGGATTCATGGATGGTCCCCGCGGCAGTGGACGGCCGCATGGGCAATACTATGGAAGCCCTGGCGGTTCGTAACCTGGATGGGAGCATAGTGCTTGTACTTACCAACAGGACCGAGGCTGACATGGTATACCGTCTCAGGCTATCCGGCGAAACGAATGAGCGGACACTCTTTTGTCCGCCCCGGGGTATACAGACTCTGGTGATTCGCTAAAAAGCAGCAGCGTTTTACGGCGGCGCCGTTTTGCGGCCGCCTTATGTTGCTGCGGTTCCAGAAAACTAGGTTCCAGTAAACTAAAAAAGCCCCCGGGCCATGCGGCCGGGGGCTTTTTATATGCCTTCTGTGAGTTACTTTTAGAATTTAGGAGAGCAGAACAGAGGCAGGAATTATAGCTTCTATTTTAACTATGCTGCCATCCCGGTTAAAGAGCCTGCGGCTATGATCGGTATCAAGGGCGAGACTTGAGATTTTGAACACCTCTGTTTTACCAGACCCTGGAATGTTCTGGTGAACAAGAATGCCCGCTTCGCCATTTGCTCCAAGACGGTATTCAAAGGGAACCCCGCAATAGGTAAATGCGAGGCGGCCGTCAGCCAAAAACTCCGATTTTTTAAGCAAAATCGGATCCAGGACGAGCTGTCCGTTCCGGATGCTCAAGCCCAATTCTCCCCAGCGGGTAATGACCTCTTCCTTTACTTGCCCGGTCATGCCCGGCTGTTTTGCACCCTGGCCTGCGGGCGTGTGGGAATAGGGGTCGGTCGGGAAGGCCCCATAGACTTCGGGCTTTTTGTTAAACCCAAGCCCCTTGCGTACATCGTAGTATGCTTCGATAAGGCCCTGGCGGATTTCTTTGTCCTGTTCCAGTAGCAGTGTTTCCTGAAGGGCCAATAGCAGCTTGGACACCATGTGCCAGTAAATGCTGCCCAGTCCTTCATAGGCATAAAAGGTTCCCGACCGGCCGGTAAAGCTGCGGTGATGGAATGTTTTTTCGTACAGGTCCAATATGGCCTGTTTATCGTTCTGGACAAGAACGGCCAGAGCCGGATCTTCTGCTTCGATATGATGGAGCATCTTTTCCAGATCCTTGGCATTGCGGAACTGGGCGTTAAAGTGACCCATACCATGGATATCCAGCTTAATAATCCGGTGGTCATCCTGTTCAAGAAGCTTTTTCAAAAGCTTAATAGATTCAACTTCCGACTTCGGAACGCGGTTTTTTTCCAGGAAATGGGGTAATTCCTTATCTGGATACAGAATATAGGAATACTGGTCTTCCCGGAAAAGCCTGCCGTGACGGAGGGCTTTAAAGACCGCAAGGCTTTCAGAACCGGTGAGCGCCCGGGACGAAAGGACTGCCACCTGGCCTTCGAGCATTTCATCAAGATAGTGGAGGGTAATGCTGCCGTCCTGTTCTACACTAAAGGTGTTGTACGCATGGTAAAGGCCGTCGCTCCGGCGGTTTTTCTGGATAGTGTACAGGATATGGGATTTAAAGCGTTTAAGCTGTTCCAGCAGTTCGTGCCGTGAAAGCGCGGCTGTTTTGCCGCTGTAACCATTCATGTACAGGCTTTCCCGGAATGTTTCGTAGATCTTTCCGGCTTTATCCATAAAGTTCCGGCGGCCCTGGGGTGTGTCTGCTGCCGCAGGGTCGGTGTCCGCAAAAATACGGCCCAGGTCCTGCAGGCAGGCGTAGGTTTCTTCAGGCAGAGCAAAGGCCGATGCATCGGATTCGCTGTACAGTTGAATGGCGAAATCTACATAGCGGTGCAGGTAATACAGGGTTACCATAGAAAGGCCGTAGCCAGCCAGGGCGTTGTTGGCATCATTCCATTCGGGCCGTTGGGTGTTGAGCCAGATGCCGCCGCCGGGAACCAGGTTTGCAAGCTTTGCAAGAAGGATTGCCAAGAATTTTGCCGTAAAAGACACGAGGGCTACCGACTTGTCGCTGTTCAGAACGAGCTTTGCATCGGTTCCCAGCTCTGCCACAAGCTTTTCTATGGCGTGATGCCGCTGGTGATCAAAGTCTATGGTTGACCGGGGATTGGCAAGAATATCCTTATAGGGCTTTAAGTGGTAAGGAACGTTGGCGCTGGAATACCGGGGCTGGTCCAGGGCAGCCAAAAGGCCCTTTTTGTCCAGGTTATACTGGAATTCCAGCAGTTTTAAGAGGTAAATCACCTGGTGATCCCCCCAATAGCCAATGTTTGACCAGGGGTTATCAGGCTCCACCACTTCCCAGTCTATGCCGTCCCGGGTAATCCGGTAGGGGTTAAAACCTTCCGGGGTAAGGGCATTAAGGAATTTGGACACCATGCCTTCGATATAACCAGGATAGGAATAGGCGAGGGCTTCCCAGTTCTGGAATATATCCCGCCAGTTTCCCTGGTAGTTAAGCTTGCGCCGGCCCTTGTCGTCCTTAAGCTCAATGGAGAACCGGTTCCAGGGCCGGCTCGGGTCACCATGGCGCCGCGAGAAGGTAAGGGGCAGGTATTCCAGCGCAATCCGTTCGAGCTGGGCATTGTTCTGGGACCGGACCTGATGAAGAAGGGTAAAATAATTGATGATTTTTCCGAGCCCGGCTACGGTTTGCGCCATGATCGGGGCCAGTGCCTTGTTTCGTACCTTTACAAAGGCCACTAGGTCTTCGGCGGATATATCGTAGGCGTCGGCAAAAAAGCCGCCCCGCATTATATTAAAGAGCACGTTAGCCTTGTGGTGAATACAGGTTATCTCTTCTGCGCTGTGCTGGATACCGTCGGCTGCTGCAAGGTAGCTTTCCAGCTGGGCCTGGGTTTTTTTAACATCCTCTCGCAGCAGGGCCTCGGCCTTTTTCTTGTCCCGGATTGTTTCTCGCAGGGCAATAGCTGCGCTGGCATCCAGGTTCGTGTCAAAGACCTGGTACCATTCATCCTGGGCTCCTGCGGCGAGCTTAATGGTTTGGTACAATAAATGACTTGGCCGCTGTCCCTTAAGTACCGGTGTTTCCGGCAGGGGGAGCCCGTACTTAAAGGCCTCATTGGTCTCGTGGGCCAGGTAAATCCTGCCGTTCCGGCTGAACCAGCCCGCATTGGCAAAAAGACCCTCGCTTGGTTCTGCCTTGTCGGTGACTATGGAACTAACCGCAAAGAGGGCCATACCGGTTTCTTGGTCTAAATCGGTTTTTTTATAGGCATCCAGAAGTACGCTGTTGGCATTTTGGAAATCGGCACTCGTACAGGCGGGCATAATATTCTGGCAGCCGTCAAGTATTTCTATAGTACGTTCTGCCTTTCCAAGGTTCAGTATCCTGCTGTGCCGGACAAGACCAAAGCGGTCACTGCTGGTCCATCCATACTGGAAGGCAAGAGCCAGGTCATGATTTATTTCTTCAAAATAGACGCTGGAGCCGCTTGTGTTTTTATACAGGTTCCGCTCTATGTTCCAGATTCCCGCGCTGCAGGATGAAAAGGGTTCCCAATACCAAGCATCCTTTCCGTCCGCCACTTTTATGGCCGTAAAGGACCCGGTATAGGGTTTCCCGTCCGCCACCTTGTCCGCAGTATAATAGGGGAAAATCGCATAGTCGGCATTTTTCCGGCCTGCGGTAATTCCGCCATTGGACCAAATAAAGTTCCACACATCGGAGGCACTAACGATGGTCATGAAAAGGGGCGGCATCGCATCAATATGGGAAATCTTAAAATAGGTATCATCCAAAAAGGAAACCAGGCCGCTCTGTACCTGTTCGTTCCCCGTGGTCTGTAATGAAGAAAGCCGTAATCCGTTCATATAGAGCTCCTATAAAAAGTCAACCGGGAGGTTGACGATTTTAACTCATAGAGACCGGCAACGCCGATCATGCGGTTTTCGCTATGGAGATCCGCAT
>JAIWNU010000133.1 GCA_020216655.1 Treponema sp.
CCCTTTGGGGGAGTAATTATCCAAAACACCTTAAGCTGCCCTTCGCCCGCGTTAGCCAGTACATGGGGCGCATCGGAGCGAAAACTAGCCGAGTCGCCGGGGTTCAGCCGGTACGTTTTGGTACCCACGGTCAATTCTGCAGTTCCTTCTACCACAACTCCTAATTCCCAGCCTGCATGCCCATATTCACGGGCGCCGGTCTTTCCGTTTTTCTCGATTGTGATATAATAAGCTTCTATACCGTCCTGGCCCTGGGAAGCTGCATCGAGCTGGGCAAGCCGTTCGTACAGGACACCACCGGGCCGGGTAAAGGTTGCCCTTTCATCGGCATGGATTACCTGCACCGCCCGTTCGCGCCTGAAATCGGAGAAGAGGTACTCCAAATCGATATCCAGCGCCTCTGCCAGCGAAAGCAGAGTATCGATAGCCGGCGAAACCCGGTTTCGTTCTATCTGGGAGACAAGGCTTTCGCTTACCCCGGCCCGGTCTGCCACTTCCTTCAGGGTAAGGGAACGCCGTTCTCTGACCGCGCGAATTTTTTCTCCAAAGCGGTAGTGCATGTTAACCCTCCTTTAATATAAATGTAGCATATTAAGTATAGTTAAAGTTACAGCGTTTTGTCAACCAGAGAAAAATAAGTTATCTCAGGCACTCATATCATATAAAAAGATATCTTTACGAAAAATATGTTTTTCTATATATTATAAATCATGAATACTCTTTCCAGCTTTGACGAATTTCAGCAGCTTGTTTCACAGGAACCGGCGGTGCTTTTTTATTGCTCTACCCCCACCTGCGGAGTATGTGCCAGCATTAAACCTAAGATCATTAGTTTGATGAATGAACAGTTCCCTAAAATGAAGCTTTTCTATGTTGATACCGCAGCTTTGCCTGAGTTCCGGGGACAACTTTCGGTCTATTCGGTTCCCGCTATACTCGGATATTTTCAGGGCAAAGAACTAATACGGGAAGCTCGCAATTTCGGTATTATGGAACTGGCCAACAAAATTGATCGTTATTATGGAATGATATTCGAATGAAACAGATCAATCTTTATAAGAGCAAAAAGAAATACCTTTCAGTCCTCTTTGTTTTGCTGGTGGGAGTTGGCGGCTACTTTTATCCCCTAGTGGGGCTTTTAGTAATTGGGCTCATAATCCTTGCGGTGGCTCTTAATTTCCGGAGCACCCGTTATTTCTGCGGCCACATTTGTCCAAACGGGGCATCCCTGAGCACCGTTCTGACACCCATCTCCCGTAAGCGCAGGCTGCCTCAATTCTTATACGCCCCTGAAATTAGACGGGCGCTGTGCGGTTTTATGCTCTTTTGCATGGTAAACCTCCTAGTTCGTTTCGGTCGAGCTTGGTCAGAGGTAGGCCGAATTTTCTGGGCAATCTATGTTATCTCCCTAGGCATCAGCTATACGATGGGGCTTTTTTATAAACCCCGTGCATGGTGCGCTGTTTGCCCCATGGGAACCTTGCAGGACACTATCGCCGGGACATCGGGAAAGGGAGAGGTCAAAGCCGAATCTTAAAGGTCGCGGTTTCCCGAATGAGTACAGCCAATTCTTCCCGGTTTGCTTTTTCTAGCTGCACCATTTTTTGCATCGATGTACGAATATCCTTGCCATAACTGTCGATATCGTCCATTTTTTCTTTCAGGTTTTCCGACCGCTGGGACAGAAGCTGCGCCTGTTCCAGCACCGATGCATTTTGCTGCCGCAGGGCAGCGGACTGGCTGCGAACCTCCGCAGTAATTTTGTGGAGCTGAGCCAGGGTTTCAAGCACCTGTTCAGAACCCTGTTTTTGTTCTTCCAAAGAAGTTTTTACCTGGGAAGAAAGCGCATCAACCTGGTTAACCTTTTCCAAAATCTCATTAAATGAAGTCTCCACCGCAACTATGCCAGACACCATGGAATCTATGGCAGCCCGTACCGATTTTAAGGCCCGGCCTGATTCCTTGGATTTTACCGCCGAAGATTCCGCAAGATTGCGGATTTCGTCGGCCACTACGGCAAAGCCTTTACCAGCCTCACCCGCATGGGCGGCCTCGATTGCTGCGTTCATGGCCAGCAGGTTGGTCCGGGCAGCGATACCCGCAATGGTGCTGTTAACCTCCAAAAGATTTTCCGACTTTCCAGATACATCCCGTGCTAAACTTGATACTGCAGCAAGCCGGTCCCGGCCTTGGTCTGAGACCTCTTTTAAGGAAAGAACGGAATTGGAAACCATATCCATGTTTGATGCAATTGAATTAACATTGGCGGTCATTTCTTCCACCGCTGCGGAAGATTCCTGGAGCCGGCGAGCCTGGTTTTCGATGTTGCTGTCCAGGTTCAGTATGGTTTCCAAATTTTCCTGCATAAAACCGGTCACCTGTTTTACCATAGAAACCTGATCGTACAGGGCTTGGTGCATGCTGTTAATCGCCTGTGCAATCTGATCGACATCCATCCCTGTTTGTTCTGTCTGCTGATTCGATATATCTTCGAGGGATGCCAGCGCAGCCGCAGTTCCCTTGATGCGGGAGATAAGAACCGACAATTTTTCCAATAATTCATCGATTGTTTTTCCCAAATCCCCGATCTCGTCGTTACCGAGGCCGTCAAAATGAACGGTAAAATCTCCTTTACCAACCGGGTCCAAGAGGGATTTGAACAGCTTGAGCGGCTTTATGGTCTCAGTGGTAATAATAAAAATGACCAAAATCGTAAAAATAAAGATCACCACCGCCCCCACGATACTGATGGTACGGAACAGATTCAGGGAAGCTAAGAGTTCATTTTTGGGGACCAGAACGGAACAGAGCCAGCTGCCTGTTCCTTCTTTCAATATTATTGGGAAAAAGAGGACATAATACTGCTGCGTTCCGAGGGAGTACCAGCTGTTTAAGATTTTGGTTTCTGTGCTTGGCGATGCATTCATGAGATGTTCATTGATGGCAGAACTTAAACCTGCATCAAAAACATCGCTGTATTTTTTGCCAATATGATCTTGGTTCCGGTCGGACAATATAGTTCCTGATCCAGAAACAAGCAGTACATAACCAGATTGAGCGTACTTAAAGGTTTGGACATAGTCGATAATCATTTTAAGGGATATATCAACCCCGCAGACCCCAAGAAAGGTTTTGTTTTGGTCGTAAAGAGGTATCGCAATGCTCGTATTGATAACCGCAGTGCCGTCTACCTCATCCTGATAGGGCTCCATAATGAGGAGTTTTCCTGCCTTTTTAGGCTCCGCAAAATTAGCAGCTTCAAAATAATCAGCGTCTTTTATAATTTTAATAGTATCGTTGGTTCGGCTTGTATATAGGCCAAAGGATCCCTGCGCATCCCAACCGTCCTTATCTGCAAATTGAGCATCCTTGCCATCCCATTGATTTCTGTCAAAAACAGTCCAAACGGTAAAAAGATCAGGATGTCTTTTGTGTATCGAAGCAAACAGGGGACCTATAAGATTCCTGTCCCGGACACCCTCAGATCGGAGAGTATCCAGGGTAGCTGCCATGGTTTTTACAATCCGGGCCTTTTCCTCTAGACTTGCTTGAATTGTATCGGCCATGCTTTTTCCCGCCAGATACACATTACGGGCCGTTCCTTCCTGTAATGTTCTATTTATAAACCATGAAAGCACCAAAACGACGGTGCCAAGAGACAACAAAAGGACCGGAACCGTCCATAATATAAACCGGTCCCGGATTGAATTAATACGCAGTTTTTTCATATTACATAACTGTTATACAGCTTTTGTGCATTGTCAACTTATTTTTCGATATGTAGTATGAAGCAGTTCATGGGATAGGTGCCCCAGGGGCTTTTCCAGAAATTCCCGATACAGGGCCTGTACCTCAGGATTTTCATGGGACTTGCGGACCGGAAGCAGCCTGTCTTCCTTATAAATAGAAGCTTGCCGATGGGCAATTTTCTCCTGGCTCGGCCCTAAGGGTTGGCCTCCTCCGCCGACACAGCCTCCGGGACAGGTCATTATTTCCACAAAGGCGTAGGGGCTCGTTCCCGCAGCAATTTCATCAAGAATAATACGGGCATTTTTAAGGGTATGAGCCACCGCTACGGTGAGCTTCTTGCCATCCAGGTCGAGTGTTGCGGTCCTGATATGCTGGTTACCCCGGAGGGCTTCCAATTCGAGGTTTTGTAAGGCCTTTCCGGTTACCAGTTCATAGGCGGTGCGGACCGCCGCTTCCATAACACCCCCGGTATTGGCAAAAATAGTAGCCGCGCCGGTACTCCGGCCCAGGGGATCATCGAATAGTTCCTGGGGTAATTTGGTAAAATCAAGGCCGATGCGCCGAACCATCCGGGCTAGTTCCCGGGTCGTCAAAGCTGCATCCACATCATAGAAGGGTTCATAGGCCCTCCCCTGTTCCTTCCACCATTGCCAGGCTGAACGCATTTCGCTCCGTTTGGCTTCGAACTTTTTAGCCGTACAGGGCATGATGGAAACCACCGCTATCTGCGACGGGTCTAGGCCCATCTTTTTCGCCCAGTAGGTCTTTGCTATTGCACCGAACATCTGCTGGGGCGACTTGCAGGTAGAAAGATGACCTGTGAGGCTGGGATAGAAAGTTTCAATAAAGTTAATCCAGCCGGGAGAACAGGAGGTAATCATGGGGAGAAGCGGTTTCTCGCCCCGCTGGGCAGCGGACAGGCGCTGTATAAGTTCAGAGCCTTCTTCCATAATGGTAAGGTCTGCGGTAAATTGGGTATCGAACACATAGGAAAAACCAAGGCGGCGCAGGGCTGCGACCATCTGGCCTGTCACAAGGGCCCCGCTTTCCATACCCAGGGCTTCTCCCAGAGATGCTCTGATTGCCGGGGCGGTTTGGACCACCACCACCTTATCCGGGTTATGAAGCAGTGCAAACACCTCTTCGGTTTGGTCCCGTTCAGTGAGAGCCCCGGTGGGACACACCAGGGTACACTGGCCGCAGGAGACACAGACCGATTCCGAAAGGGCCCTGTTCATAAAGGTCCCCACATGGGTTTTAATGCCCCGCCCGACAAAGTCTATGGCGGAGACGGTCTGTAGTTCCCGGCATACGGATACGCAGCGGCCGCAGAGTATACATTTATCGTTCTCCCGCTGTACGCCCCAGCCTTGGAAATCTGGGGGGAAAGCCGGTCTTGTGCGTGGGAAGCGGCGGGAGCGGATACCGAGCAGCTGGGCCATATCCTGCAATTCGCAGGAACCGTTTCTGAGACAGGTTTGGCAATCTTCCGGGTGATTGGCAAGGAGTAATTCTACCGCGGTTTTCCGGGCCGACATGACCCGCTGGCTGTGGGTTTTTATATTCATACCAGGGGTTACGGCCTGCACACAGGAGCGGAGGAGGCTTTTTGCACCCTCTACCTCCACCACACAGACCCCGCAGGAGGCACTTGAACAGACTCCTTCCAAGTGGCAAAGGGTGGGGATCTGTATGCCCGCAGTTTTTGCAGCTTGGAGGATGCTTGTCCCCTGGGGGACCGAAAGGGATCTTCCATCTATGGTGATCTGAACTTGAGATTCTGTCATGCTATCCATACACTACCTCCGAGAACCTACCGCCAGGGACTCATGGCATTTGAACGGACATCGCAGCGCAGACAGCGCCGTGCTTCCCGCAGAGCATCTTCCCCGTTAAAACCGAAGGATATTTCCTGGAAATTACCCTTTCGGTCTTCGGGGGGCACCAATTTGGGCCGGCCCATGGGGCTCGGCTCGACTTCCGCTGGCACCGTCATAGGATATGAGTACTGTTTGTACAATTCGGAGAAAATATCCCGGTTCATCAGGGCCTGGTCGATTGATCGAGCAACGGACTTGCCGAGCCCCATGGCCTCCGCTGCGGTTGCGGGCCCGGTAACTGCGTCTCCGATGGCATAGACGTTTCCTTGTACCTTCCCCGTGATATGGTTCACCCGAATACGGCCGTCCCGTTCTACCGGAAAGCCCTGCTGTGCAATCGATTCGGAAAGGACACGCTCGCCAACCGCTATGAACACATCATCGCAGGGAATGTCCACAGTCCGGTCCGTCGGAACCGGTTTTGGCCGGCCCGATTCATCGATACCGCCGGGCTTCATCACCCGGAACCGCACCGCCTGGACATGGCCCGCCGATCCGGTAATTTCCTCCGGCTGGAGCATATATTCAAAACGGATACCCTCTTCTTCCGCACCGGCCAGTTCTACCGCATTGGCAGGCATCTCGGTCCTGCTGCGCCGGTATACTAGGGTAACTTCTTTGCCAAGCCGGAAAAGGGTTCTGGCGGTGTCGATAGCCACATTGCCGCCGCCAATAACGAGACAGCGATTTTCTATTTTTTTAGCTTGGGCCGGAGATTGTCCCAGGGCCTGACCCCGCGTATCGCTTCGTGTATCGCTTCGAGATAGGCTCGGCGAGGTGCCAAGGGCGAAGGCTTCAAGCCATGCATACCCTGGGTGCACCCCCGCCAGGTCCTCTCCGGGAATTCCGAGGGGCCGGTCGCCCTGGGCTCCGATAGCCACAATGACCGCGTCGTAGCGGGATTTAAGTTCATCAATCTGACCATCCCGACCGAGTTTCCAATTAAAGGTAAAACGGACCCCCAATTTTTTCCACAACTCCAATTCCCGGTCTAAGATGTCCTTAGGAAGCCGGTAAGCGGGGATGCCGTAACGGAGTATGCCCCCCGCCTTAGGATGGGACTCGTAAATCATGACCCGATGACCCAGCCGGATAAGGTAAAAAGCCGCTGCAAGTCCCGCAGGTCCGGCGCCGACGATGGCGATTTCTTTACCCGTATCGGGCTTCTTTTCCCGGACCAGTTTTTGCCAGATTTCCTTATCCTTTCCTAACTTGTACATGGTGTCCGCCAGATACCGGTGGATTTCTCCTTGAGCGACGCTTTCGTCCAAGGTCTCACGGCGGCAGCGCATCTGACAATGAAAGTGGCAAATACGGCCCATGGAAGCGGGAAGCGGATTATCCCGGAGTGTGAGTTCGTAGGCATCTTCGATGCGGCCTTCGGAAAGCAGGGCCAGGTAGCCCGGAATATTCATATGGAGGGGACAGGAATTTTCGCAGAGGGCCTCATAAAGGCTTTCGCAGACCCCGGCGGTACAGCGTTTTTCTGCTATATGTTTTTCATACTCTTGCCGGAAATATTGGAGGGTTGTCAGCACGGGGTTTGCCGCGGTTTGGCCTAAGGCACAGAGGGACGCATCTTTAAGGGTGTGGGCGAGCTCTTCAAGTTCCTCCAGGTCCTTAAGGCTCCCCTTGCCGGAGCTAATATCAGTAAGGATTCTGAGCATCTGGGCAGTGCCTTCCCGGCAGGGGGCGCACTTTCCGCAGGATTCGGAGGCGGTAAAGCCCGTAAAATACCGGGCCACATCCACCATACAGTTGTCCTGGTCCATGACCACCATGCCCCCTGAACCCATAATGGCCCCCAGGGCGGTGAGGGATTCATAATCCACAGGGACTGGAAATTTATCCGCCGGAATACAGCCGCCTGAGGGGCCGCCCGTTTGGACTGCCCGGATATGCTTTCTATTGCCTGCGCCTTCTCCCATACCGTAAATGATCGTATTAAGCGGAGTCCCCAGAGGCAGTTCCACGAGACCCGTATTTTTGACCTTTCCCACAAGGCTAAAGACCTTGGTTCCCGGACTTTTTTCCGTACCAATGGTTCTGAAATAGGAAGCGCCCCTTGCAACAATGACCGGTATGTTGCACCAGGTTTCTACATTGTTGATATCCGTGGGATATCCCTGGTAGCCCTTTTGGGCCGGGAAGGGAGGCCGAGGCAGGGGCCTGCCGGCCTTGCCCTCCGCACTGGCAATAAGGGCCGTTTCTTCGCCACAGACAAAGGCGCCGGCGCCGCAGACCAGTTCAAGGTCAAAGGAAAAATCAGTCCCCAGAACATGGGGCCCCAGGATTCCATAAGACCGGGCAGCATCGATGGCTTTCCGCAGCCGCTCCACCGCCAGGGGGTATTCGGCCCGGACGTAAACAAAGCCATGACGGGCCCCGGTCGCGTAGGCCCCGATGAGCATCCCCTCCAGCAGCATATGGGGGTCGCTTTCTATTTCGTTCCGGTTCATGTAAGCGCCCGGGTCGCCCTCATCGGCATTGCAGATAATGTATTTTTCGTCTCCCTTATTTACCTTAAGAAGCTGCCATTTCTTGCCCGTCGGGAAACCGGCCCCGCCCCGGCCCCGTAAACCCGACTGTACTACCGCCTCTATAACCTCGTCAGGCCCCATGCTGGTCAGCGCTTTATACAGGGCCCGGTAGCCTCCCACGGCAAGGTATTCATCAATATTTTCTGGATCGATAAGCCCCGCATCCCGGAGTACCAGCTTTTCCTGGCCCGAAAAAAAGGACAAATCCTTCCATTCCGGTACCTCGGGGAAGGCGTCTCCGAAATTTAGCTCGCTGGTTCTGAAATCCCAGCGTGATATTTTAGCCCGAGCTCGTCTTGCAAAACGGGTGAACGCATCAGAGCTTTCCAGGGCAGCAAGGAGTTTCTTTGCATCCTTTGCGGTCGCTTGGGCATAGAGCAGGACCGGTTTACCCGGATAATAGAGCATGGCCAACGGTTCCTCCGCGCAGAATCCAAAGCAGCCTGCCCGTTTTATAAGCATTCCAGTTCCCTGAGACGCTTTTTGTAATGCTTCGTAGAGGTCCAAGGCTCCGTTGCCGATACCGCAGGTTCCCAGCCCTACCGAAATGGCCGGGCTTAAGGGTTTTACCAGGGCTAAGCCCCCATGGGCCTGTTTTTCCAAGGGGAAGCTTTTCATTTTTTTGCCTCCTTCCGGATTTTTTCCAGGAGCCCCGCAAGGAGCCGGACATTCATCCGTGAGTAGATCCTGCCATCGACTGCAATGACCGGAGCCAGGGCACACTGGCCAAAACAGGCAACCGTTTTTACGGTGAACAATCTATCCGCAGTTGTAAAGGATGGCTCATCGGCTTCGCGGAAGGCTTCGTGCCCAAGCCGGGACATGGCTTCCTGGAGCAGCGCCAGGGAGCCCCGGGTATGGCAAGCAGTTCCCCGGCACACCACTATGGTATGCTTACCCTGGGGCACAAGATTAAAATAGGAATAAAAGGTGGCCACCGAATAGACCTGAGATTGAGGAATATGAAGCCCCGAAGCGACCTGGGCCAAGGTGGCCTCTTCGAGGTACCTGTAGGGATGAAGATTCTGCAATTCTTCCAGGATTGAAAGCAGGGCTCCCGGCTTACCCCGATAGGTATTGATCGTGGACTCCACAAGGGCAGGAGCAAGTTCCGGTTCAGATTGATGAATTGGGGGGGTATTTTTCATACAAGCCTCCTACAGATTCGATACAGCCGATGTACCAGCAGGAAGCAGCACTGAAGCACAGATTGATGCGGGCGATATGGATTTCGCAGACCTCTCCAGCCATCGCCGGGCTGGAACTCTGTGTTATTACTGTTATTGTAAACCCCTTTGGAAATATTTCAAGTTTTTTTTATCTATATATTAACACCCTTACATTGGTGTGCGAAAGTTTTTATCAACCTCACTATAAGGAGCTTTCATATGAAGAAAGTGGTAATCAGCGTTTTCCTCTTCGGATGTCTGGCATTTGCTGCCTTTGCGCAGAAAGCGGACTATTTTACCTTTACCGTCGGGTCTGGTGCGGGGTATAATATAAATACCCAGGTTGTTATAAGCGAAAGTCTATTCGGAATTGATTATACATTTAATGACAGTTTTACCGGCGGCTTTAAATTCCGCAACATTTCCGGCACCAACCTGAATGTCATGAATATAACCGTTATTCCCGTCGATAAGCTCGGCATTACCCTCTATACCGGTGCGATTCCGGGTGGTTCTCCCGCTTTCGGTTTGGGTGTTAATTATGATATTTTTGCGAAAAAATCTGGTCTTTTCGCAAAAGTTGCACTTTATTTTGATTGGCTTGCTTCTTCTACCGCAGGAAGCCCCTTCGATATAGCAAAAGGCGGTGTTGTTCTTTTTGGCATAAAGACCCAGGTAGGTCTGTAAAAAAAAAGGGGGATGTCCAATAAGTTGAGGACATCCCTTTTTTTTTCAAGCATATACCTTACTTTTTTTATAATCTATTTTGATTTTATAAGATTATGCGCTATACTTTAGGTAACGGATCTTATCCGAATCTGCGCTTTATGCAGAATGAGCCAATTTCAAAAGGGGGGAACTCATGAAAAAGTGGTTATTTCTTTTGACAGCTGCGGCGCTTTCTTTTGCGGCCTGTTCACTGCCAACCGGTCCAGCGGGGCCAGCAGGACCTGCTGGTCAGGCAGGTGAATCGGCGACTGCGCCCGTGGTGATTCTGCCAGAAACTTTCAGAGCATATGATCTCGCCTTTAGCAACACCACGCTGGTAACCGTTGGCTATTACGATACTATTTATGTCAGCACCGATGGGCGGGAATGGATAAATCCCGAAGCAGGGCCAGGAACCAATGTGACCTTTAATGGCGTTATCTACGGGAACGGCTATTTTGTCGCCGTAGGAGACTCGGGTACCATAATCAGAAGCAACAATCCCAGTACAAGCTGGGAGGACGTGAGCCCCCTCACTGAAGGTGTTCATACCTATAACCATACTTTAGTAGACATAGCATACGGCAATGGCGTTTTTATTGCTGTCGGTTTATGGGGGCAAGCGAGCATCGGGCTTGTACTCAGCAGCAGTGATTCGGGGGCAGCCTGGACCGATACAACACCAGTAGAGGCTCCTAATTTTTCAAGTATTAGTTTTGCAAACGGCCGCTTCTTCGCGGGTACTATAAACGGGACCCTCTATACCAGCACCGACGGCAGTACCTGGACAGGGCCAATTACAGCGAGTAATTCTTTATCTAATAATATGCTCGGTGTAGCCTACGGCAACGGTCTTTATATGGTGGCGGACCAGTACGGAAACGTGGCCACAAGCAAAGATGGTTCTGACTGGGAAGACCTGTATGGGGTTGCAAACCAGCTAAATACTACTTTTAGAGGCTTCTGTTTCGGGAAGGACCGCTTTGCCATCCTGAGCTATTATGGAACATTGCTGTGGCCTTACAATGACATTGCCTGGCTTTTTCCCGGTGCGGTACTGCCAACACCATCAGGAGATGGGTATACCTCCATTACCTGGGTGCCCTGGCTCGGGAACGGCGCCTTTGTGGTAACCCAGATGGCTGCGTTGTAACGTTACAACCCGAGGCGTTCCCGCATTTGGGAATAATGAAAGAGCCGGTTAAATTCCATATAACCCGCGAGGGCATTATAACTGACCGGAATACCCGACTCTTCAAAGACCGCCACGGGATTGAGGCCGCCGATAACAATGAGGCCGCAGCAGCCTTCGTGGACCGGAACGTTGAGGAGATCCCGGGAAGGGCGGCCGATTTTAAGAAAGGCCCCGAGACCTATGTCCTGGAGCTGCCGCGCCAGGTCCATTGCAAGCTGGTAGCTTTCGCCGGGTATTTCCCGGAAGCCCGCGCCGATCCTGCCGTTGCCGTCTTTTATGGCGCCGAGATAGTCGGTCATTTTGCCCCGGATAAAAAGTTGCAAGGGATCAATACTAGTACCATCATAACTAATAAGTTCCACAAAACGCACCGCTTGCCCCTGCTCCAGATGCAAAAGGCCGCTAAAAAGGGACCTTGTAGGAATGCCGTATTTTAAAAATACGCCGTTCAAGGTTACGGAGCAAACCGTACAAAAGCCGATATGTTCCTCTGGTATGACATAGGCACCAATACGTTCACCAGGTCCGACAATGCTTACCAGGGTTCCCATGGCATAGCCTTTCTCAAAAACCTGTTCCACCATGGGGAGGTAGACAAGAAAATCATCTTTTTTAATAATAGCCAGATTGATGACCACTGTTCCCTTTCGCCGCGGGAGATCAAAATCCATGGTATAGGTCATTTGGTCAATGCGGGCAGACATATAGCCCACCCGGTGCATTAAGCGCTGTTCGTCGAGCTTCATTCGGCCCTTGTCGGTAATTTTCCGCCCCTGCTTACCTAATGACTCGGTAAGCCCTTCCGCATCAAAACGCTGCAGATACAGCCGTATGGTCCGTTCGCTCAGCTCATAGCCCTTGTCCCTGAGCAGGGCTTCGAGATCAGCGCCGCTTAAGGGTCGCTCATTTTCGTCGAGAAGGCCAAGTATGGCTAGTTCTTTTGCTTTCTGAGATTCGGCTTCCATAGGATACGTATACTAACGGAGAAAATGCAGGTAGACAATATCATTCTGTTTATTATTTATAAATCTTAAAAAAAACACTTGACGACTATGGAATATCAGCTTTACTATGGCTTAACATACTTTATTGCCATTTATACGGCAACAATTTGCCGATTATTCGGCATACACAGGAGTTGACCATGAACAGTTCCTTTGTCGATTCGATTATGGCAGTCGTAAGTGCCCGAAACCCCGCTGAACCGGAGTTTCTCCAGGCTGTAAAAGAGGTTGTAGAATCTATAGAACCGGTCATCCAGAAACGGCCTGAAATGGCTAAACTCAAAATCGTAGAGCGAATCGTGGAACCGGAGCGGCAGATTATGTTCCGGGTCCCCTGGGTAGACGACCAGGGAAACGTGCAGGTAAATCGGGGATTCAGAGTCCAGTTTAACAGCGCTATCGGACCATACAAGGGGGGCATCCGGTTCCACCCATCGGTAAATCTGGGTATCATCAAATTTTTGGGGTTTGAACAAATCTTTAAAAACGCCCTTACTACAACTCCTATCGGAGGAGGCAAAGGAGGCAGCGACTTTGATCCTAAGGGTAAAAGCGATATGGAGGTCATGCGGTTCTGCCAGTCCTTTATGTCAGAGCTGTTCCGCCATATTGGGCCTGACACGGACGTTCCCGCTGGTGATATCGGCGTGGGGAGCCGTGAAATAGGTTATATGTACGGACAATACAAGAAGCTCACCAACAGTTTTACCGGGGTCCTTACGGGCAAGGGCATTCCCTACGGCGGCTCCTTGGCAAGGAAAGAAGCTACCGGCTACGGACTCGTGTACTTTACCACCAAAATGCTCGAAGCGCGGAACACGGACTGGAAGGGAAAACGGGTTGTCATTTCCGGCTCAGGAAATGTGGCTATATATGCAGCAGAAAAGGCCATGAGCCTCGGCGCCACCGTGGTTGCCATGTCGGACTCCAACGGCTACATCGTTGATGAGGCCGGTGTTGATTTGAATGCTATTAAGCGCATAAAGGAAATAGAACGGGGCCGCATTAAGGAATACCTTGATGTGAGCCCCAAGGCAAGCTATACCGAGGGCTGTGCAGGTATTTGGACCGTGCCCTGTGCGATCGCCCTCCCCTGCGCCACCCAGAATGAACTGGACGGCCAGGCCGCTGCTGCCCTGGTCAAAAACGGGTGCATCGCCGTGGCAGAGGGAGCCAACATGCCCAGTACACCGGAAGCAGTAAAAATCTTTCTAGATGCGGGTGTTTCTTTTGGACCCGCCAAGGCTGCTAACGCCGGCGGGGTCGCAACCAGCGCACTGGAAATGTCCCAGAACTCCATGCGTATGGCCTGGTCTTTCGAGGAAGTGGATGCAAAACTCCACACCATTATGAATAACATCTATTTCCAGTGCCGGGACGCTTCCGAGGCATATGGTCAGAAGGGGAATCTCGTAGCGGGCGCCAATATAGCAGGATTCCTTAAGGTTGCCGAGGCGATGCTGGCCCAGGGGATTGTGTAACCAGATAGCATACCGCATGCTGGGCTGTGGCATCCGCCAAGAGTCGCAGCTCGGCCTGTTCGGTAGATTCCAAAACGGTCAGAACCCGAGCCCACAGCTCGTTTTCCGGCGGAACAATACGGAGAAAACGGGAAGCATGGGTAATAAAGGCCTCATTAAAAAGACAATTTTTCCGTTCTGGAAAGACCGCAAAATAAAGCATATCCATTTCCACCAGGTCATTGAAGAAATGGGTACCTAAAGACACGTCAGGAACGAGACCCTCATGCATGAGGGCAAGCTCCACCAGTACTTTCACATCCTTAATATCATTGAACGCAACGGGCACCCCCATAGAAGGGGTGCTGGTTCCCCAGCGGCCGGGACCTACTAAAAGAACAATACCTTCATTCTTGCTTTCCGGCCCGCAGGACGAACAAGGCTCGGGCCGGCGGGTAACTTGTCCAATAAGCCGGGCCAGGGCGTACTTATCCTGGGTACTTAAGGCTGTGTAAGCATGACTCGATACATACACTAAGCGCGCCACCGGAGCTGCCATGCTGCGGCCCACAATAGGACCGTCACTTTTCAGAAAAAGGTTCTTTTCATCGATTTGACGAGGAAGAATACCGACCGAACCGGTGCCCATCAACTTAACCTGAAAAGGCCGGCATTGGACCAGGTTAATCCGGTAATCTGCCAGGTCTCCATCGTCCGAAAGGATGCAGTTAACGGTAAATTCCACATCCACCGGATGTTCGTATGCAGCTTCGAGGACACTCAGCAGTTCCCGCATCCGCTGGGGAAAATCGGTCTTTTCAAAAAGGGCTGTAAAATCGGGCTGCCAGGCGCTTTTCGCAGGAAGCCCCAAATCCCGGGCCCGTTCGGCCGCTCCCCTGTCCTCTCGGCAAAAATATTGCCTAAGCTTTTCCGGGAGCAGGGAAAGGGCATCTCGAATGGGTACGGTTTCAAAGCGATTTTCTTTTAGATTGATGAGGTCCGCCTTCCGCTGGGTATGTTTTTTTGCTTCTTCCGGGTCCTTTTCTGGCCGTGCCAGGGGAGCATTCAGGGCCACAATACGGACATAGTCATCATCCAGACGGTCCACCGCCCTGGTGCCTAAACCGAAGGCAAGCCGGAGGACCCCTGCATGTGGGTCAATGGCCGGGTCCCATACGAAGGGGTTGTAGGAAAAGCCGACTCCAGCGGCGGGAGGAAAGAAAGAAGAACCCCAGACATCCCCCGACACCCGTTGGACAATGAGGGCCATCTGTTCATCCTCATGAAGGAGCCCATGGTGGAGCCGGTACATGAGAGCATCTTCACTTAAAGAACTGGCATAAACCTGCCTAACCGCATCTAAAAATACCGCAAGCCGTTCATCAAGACTACCCTGATTGGCACAAAATACACTTTCGTATTTGCCTGAGAAGGCATTGCCGTAGCTGTCTTCTTGGATGGAACTGGATCGCACAATGATGGGCGCCTGGCCAAAGTATTCCAGCATTTCGCGGAACTGGAGTACAATGTACTCAAGGAATTTGCCCTTAAGAATCCGTTCCCGGGCAATCCTCGCGTTGACAAGAATTTCTTCCATAGAACCTTTTTTCCGCCTGAGCCACCAGCAGTCATTTTGGATTACAAAGGTATAAAACACGTCAGAACCGATAAAAAAGGAATCATGGTTTTCCAATATGGTAGACCAGCGGGGATGACTCCCTTTAAGTATCAATTGGGCGAGCAAAATGCCCCGAGCTTTTCCGCCAATAAGACCTGATCCAATAAGCCGCTTTAACACATCGAGCAGAAATGGGAGCGTAAAATATTTCCGTGCCAAAGGCAAAAAGCTGGTTTGCCGGGTGATGACCATGTGGAGGAGTCGATCAAAGAGAGCTTTGGCCTCCGCTTGTTTTGGTTCACCCCGATTTAGGGCCTCGATGATTGCTTCCGCTTCGTGATAGCTTGCGGTCCAAGGGCCAAAGCGCTGGATAGTAAAATTAAGAAGCGGCTGTTTTGCCAGGGTGACCACATCGGCAGTTAAGGCGCTGTTAGTTACCGGTTCAAGCCGGCCATCCTTTTTAAATTGATGAAGCATATAAAGGGTGGGTGAAAACCGGTGTTCTACCCGATGGGGCTGAAGGTAGATATGTTCGTTGTAATGCCATACTTCGATGATGATTTGGGCAGTGGCGTAAATGGTATCGGTGGCATGGTTTGAGTGATGATGTTTATAAAGCGCAAAATAGGCAAGTGAGCGGAGATTAAGGACCAAAGGACATACTACTAAAAAAAAGTTAGCCATCATACGGTCCGAATACCAGACTTTGGCAAGCGGAGTGAGGCAATCAAAGACATACCAGGCAGTATCAGCATGGGCTTCGATTACATCAACAATATCGGATACAAAATGTTCAAAGCCCTGAAGGGGCTGCAAGGTCATAATTTGGATACCATCTACTTCGTGCAGGAGTGGATTTTCGCCAGAAAAATGAAAATATACAAGTTTTTTGCCCTGCTGTTTTGCAAATTGTGCGAAGGGTTCAAGAAAAAACTGGTAGTCTGAAACCGCTTCAATCTCCCAGACCAGGTTGTCTCCAGGCAGCAGCCCCTGAAGCGTCTCATCCAGATAGGGAAACCCAGTAGAAAAAGACTGGTTCGGGATATTATCTTCCATAATAACAGAGTGTAGCATGGAGTGGTAATACAGAAAAGGAAGATTTATAAAAGTGGTATCTTGGAGCCATCCCAAATTTTGTGTAAACGGAAATTCTCATAGTGATACCCGATCACCATAAAAGATGCTAAATTGATGCATTGCCATACCCCAG